>JAFUUE010000021.1 GCA_017483945.1 Paludibacteraceae bacterium
CCCGCTCGGGTAATAACTCGGACGACGACTATACAGGCGCCAACCTTACCAACGGTCCGCACGTATATGTGGAGCGTGATTTGCAGGACCATTTCCTCCTCTCGATGATAGAGGATGACGGTACGCTTGAGTACAGCGACAAACGTATGTACTGGTCTATCAACCGCGGTATGGTGTACGACGAAGAAACGGGTACATACACCGGCGGTGTGAGCGAGAAGAACGATGCAAACAACTTCCTGGCGAAGTTCCTCGAACATAAGATCAAACGCTCGGAACTGGGCGTACGTGATATAGACGGCGAAATCATCAACTATACCTATTGGCCGCAGAACTTCCCGGTGCTCCGTATCGAGGATGTGGCGCTCTTGTATGCCGAATGTGAAGGACCTACCTCTGACGGCTATAAATACCTCAACCGCATCCATACGCGTGCGGGTCTGGCTCCTTATAGCGGACTCGATGCCGGTCAGTTCCAGGAAGCCGTGCGTCAGGAACGCCGGTACGAACTTCTGGGAGAAGGGCACCGATGGTTTGACCAAGTGCGCCAGAACACGTATGTAGAGGACAGCAAACGCAAGTTCATCCACTACCGTGACAACCGCGATGCTACCCATTCCAACAACTACACCATCTATGCCAACCGTGTCACACGGGCGTCTAATCTCTACCCCATACCTCTCAGCCAGATACAGGTCCGCGCAGGACTGTATCAGCAGAACCCGGGATATTAAAGTTGAAAGTTGAAAGTTGAAAGGAAAATTGAATAATATGAAATCAATACTCCATAAATTGTACATTGTACTTAGTCCCTTTGTACTTTTCACCGGCTGTTATCCCGACTATCTCGGCGGGCATTACGTAGAAGACGGCCGCGGCGAGAAAGCGGTACTTACCGGCGTAGTGGAATCGGCTATTGAGCCGGACCGTCATTGGAATGCAGGAGACCAGATCTCTGTGACCACTTCGTATTACGACCAGTCTGCCCTCAACCGTATCTATACCTGCGCGGAGGACGGACTGTCCTTCACGCCTGATACCGAGATACCGATTTATATCAAAGGTACGGGCCTGTTGCTGGCGTATTATCCCGTGCAGGGAGCGGATGGGGCGGAACCCGAGGCGCTCAGTCTTTCTACCTCCGACCAGTCCCACCTGACCTCCTATCTCTTCGCGCGTGAGCCTATAAAATTAGGAGACAGCGCCGTCCGGCTTCGTTTTCATCATATACTGGGCCAGCTGCAGGTGAATATAACCAAGCTCCTTCCTGGCGAGGAAATCAAGACGGTGGTGCTCAAGGGCTTTTATCACGGTGCGTCTGTAGATCCCTATTCATGGGATATCTATCTGGGCAACAACACGCCGCAGGATTATATGCTCACATCGTCCGAACCGCTTACATCCTTCCGTCTGGCACTCATTCCCCAGACTGTAGCTGCAGAGGCGGCTGAGCCGGCTTATCTCTCGCTGGTAGGTACCCTGCGCACGTATGACGTGGCGCTGGGCAATGTACTGATAGAGAGTGACAGATTGCTCACCGCATCGGTGGACATCAGCGGGCCGGCTCCTACGGTCGATTTTACGTACGACGAAGCCGTATGGACCGACTATGAGGAGAAATTCAAGAATAGTATCACCTTCGGTTCGGACACCGCTCAATGGGCAGATTCCGGAAAAGGCGGAGACATCACTTCCCACTAATTCGTAATTCGTAATTTAAATACACCATCATATGAAAAAGAATCATAACTTAATCAGTCTGTATTCTGTATTAACTGTGTTAGCGGTCTCCTTTCTGGTGTCATGTACCGCCAAGAACGAGCCCGAAGCTCAGCCGGCCAATGCCCTTTCATTCAGCATAACGCAGGGCGGTAATGCGGCGCGTCCGGGTGTCCGCCGTGTAGCTACCGATGGCAAGACCTTTACTACCACGTTCACGTCCGGCGACGAGGCGGGTGTGTTTGCCGTGCGCAACGGCGAGGTCATTGCTGAGGTCAATAATCTCCGCCTGACCCTCAATGGAGCCGGCACATGGGTTCCGGCACGCATGGTGCCGTATGACGCCAAGTTTGATGATGCTGATTTCTATGCGTATTTCCCGTATAGCAAGGACATGACGCTCAATCTGTCGGCGGACGACCCCTTTGCGGACGTGCTTGCCGCCCATCAGCCTGCTGCCGACCAATCGACGGCGGAGGCGTATGCCGCAGCCGATATCATGACCTCGGCGGCATGTGCGCTCAATGACAACCGTGCCGTACGGCTCAATGTGCAGCACCGCATGGCGCTCGTTTCCATCGAGATGCCCAACCAGGCCTATCAGTTTACCAACGAAGGTCTGAGCACCTACGTGCTGGCAGGCGCAGACAGCATCACCTTCACGCTCGGCGAGACGGCTGTGCAGCCGCTGTTTGACGAGCAGACGCAGCATTACCTGTTTATCGTCCGTCCGCAGACCGAAGAGACACTGACTATCGCTTATCAGGATGCAGGCGTGCCGCGCACGTCGCAGATCACCAATCTGGCGGATGTATGGGCAGGCGAATATGCCGGTTATACGATAGACGGCGGAGCCGATATTACGGTGCATACGCTCCAGGTAGGCGATTATCTGCTTACCGACGGTACGCTTGTTTCCAAGGATGACGCGGCGGCCGTTGCTGCCAATATAGGCAATATAGCAGCCGTTGTCTATTCCGTCGGCACCAATCCCGGTATCACCGACCTGCGTCCGGCATGCAGTCACGGTATAGCCATTGCGCTGACGGAGAAAAAAGACAAATGGGGCACCATCGGCAGCACTACCTCCGAGCAGAATGCGGCGGGATGGAGCTCATGGTTCACTCAGTATGGCATGGCGGGACTCGGCACCAATACCAATACGGCTATCGACCTGAACTCCCTTGTGGCAGTCGGATATGAATATACGATGAAATGGGTCAGCGTGCCCGTAGATATGGAGATAGGCGGAGTCAAAGCGGATATCAATTCGGCTTTTGCCGCCACCTATGCGGCGTGGGCGGAAGCCAACCCCATGCCGGCAGCCAACACCGAATGGTTCATCCCTTCGCTGCGTGACTGGATGAATATCCGCGAAGCCAACGAAGCTGTAGCGGCTTCCCTGAACGCCGTTATGGCAGACGATCTCTTATGGAATGCCCATGAGCAGCCGGAGAAACTCTACTACTGGTCGTCTAACCTCCGCGGGGCGGCTGCGATGTGGTGCTATACGGGCTTCGGCACGACGGCGGGTGAACTCATCCAGGCTTCCGGTAACAAGGATGGCCGCTATTACCGTTTTGCTATCGCGTTTTAGTCCGGCTAATCGTATACCCTTGCTATACCTTTGCTATACCTATGCAATATCTTTGATATGAGAAAATACATCCTTCCCGTCATACATCGTACATCGTACATCGTACTTTTCTTGTACTTTGTCACTTCGTCGCTCTGCGCGGCGGAACATTTGTTGTGGAATTTCGACTGGCGTTTCGCCCTCGGCGAGATAGAGAACGCCCAAGCAACTGACTTCGACGACAGCGCATGGCGTCAGCTGGACTTGCCCTATGACTACCAGTTGGGTCTGCCGTGGGACTCGCTGGCTAAACCCAGCCGTGCCTTCAAGCAGCAACAGGGCGCGTGGTTCCGCAAGACTTTTGCTGCCGACCCTGCATGGCGCGGACGCCGCGTGATTGTGGACTTCGAGGGACTGATGTACTACGGCGATGTTTATCTCAACGGCAAGAAAGTAGGCTCCACCGAGTACGGCTACTGCGGCTTTGAATGCGACATTACCAAAGCCCTCAACTGGGACGCGCCGAACGTCCTCGCCGTCTATACCAACACCGGCGTACCCGGCGGCAGCCGCTGGTACACGGGCGGAGGTATCAACCGCTCCGTATGGCTCGTCATCCGTCATGAGGTAGGTCTCTCGCGCCACGGCATCTATGTCAATACGCCTTATATATCCGACGCGGAAGCACGCGTGTACGTACAGGCGGAGATGCGCGGCGCGGCGATGAAGAAAGGAACGGTCGAACTGGAGGCGCGTATCCTCGATGCCGAGGGCAACGAGGTAGCCAAGACCCGCACTACCCCGAAGGGCAACCCCCGTATCTCGCTCATGGAGATACCCTTCGACACGCTCACTATCCCTCATCCCCGCCGCTGGGACGTGGATGACCCTTACCGCTACACGGTGGAGGTGTCCGTCTTCTGCGACGGCAAACTCAAAGACAAAGAGACTGCCCGTTTCGGCGTCCGTACGATTGAGTTCGGCAAGGACTTCGGCTTTAAGCTCAACGGCAAGAAGATCTTCCTGCAAGGTATCGCCAACCATACCGATTTCGGTGCGGTAGGCGTAGCGGCGTACCGCCGTGCGGTGGAGCGCCAGTTGCTCACCCTCAAGGACTTCGGCTACAACGCCGTGCGCTGCTCCCACAACCCGTATCCCAATGAGTTGTACGAACTATGCGACTCGCTCGGTATCCTCGTGGTGGATGAGTTTGTGGATAAATGGTCCACGGACGGCAACTGCTGGGGCGGACGCGAGCCCTTCCTCTCCTGCTGGTTCGGTTACTTGCAGGAATGGGTCAAACGCGACCGCAATCACCCCTGCGTCATCCTCTGGTCGCTGGGCAACGAGATGCAGCACCGCGAGAACGCTTCCGGCTACGAGACGGCCGACTGGGGCGTGACGATGTTTAAGGTGCTGGACGTCGTGCTCAAACGCTACGACACCACCCGGCCTTCCACCGCAGCGATGTTCCCCGCACGCACTAACGGTATTCGCCGTCCCGACCCCGGGTTCAATGACGAGGACAAGGTTATCTGCCCTGAACTCGGTCAGATAGAGGAAGTCACCTCCATCAACTATCAGTATATGAATTACGAGTCGTACCTCAAGTTCAACCCCGATCTCGTCATCTTCCAATCCGAAGCGTCCGTCAACGACTGGATCCGTCCGTGGCTTGGCATGAACCGCGACAAGATGGTCGGACTGGCG
>JAFUUE010000022.1 GCA_017483945.1 Paludibacteraceae bacterium
GAGACATGACCGATGGTCACCTCACGGTGCATCGATGCAAACGCCGCGTAACCGCGATGGCAAAAGTGCCGAAAACGCAGGACCTGTTGTTTGATAAAAGAGTAATACATTTAGATAAAAATAAGATTGATGTTGTTTGTATAAAAACACTACAAAGGTACAACTATTTTCCGACACCTGCAAGTCCCCTCCCCTCTTTTCCGAATCCCTGCCCCTATGCCGGTGAAAACGACGAGAATAATGCCGCTCCCCTTGCATATGTCCTTTTTTTGTTGTACCTTTGCGCCCGAGTAGCACAACAACAAGACAGATGGAAGCCTTATTAGGAAAGACTCTTCAGGAACTGCAAGACATCGCCGAATCGGTCGGATTGCCCCGCTTCGCGGGTAAGCAGTTGGCCCAATGGCTGTACGTCAAGCGGGTGAGCTCGTTTGATGGCATGAGCAACATCAGCCTGCAAGGGCGTGCCGCACTCGCAGCGCAGTACACTATCGGGCGCACGGCGCCCGTACGCGAGGCCGTGTCGGCAGACGGAACACGCAAGTACCTCTTCCGCCTCAGCACCGGAGAGTATATCGAGACGGTCTATATCCCTGAGTCCGAGCGCGCGACACTATGCGTGAGCACGCAGGCGGGATGCAAGATGGGCTGCCGCTTCTGCATGACCGGCACACTGGGTTTCCACGGGCACCTGCAGGCGGCCGATATCCTCAACCAGATACTATATTTTGACGACCTGACCAATGTGGTCTTTATGGGCGAAGGCGAGCCGATGGACAACCCGGATAATGTCCTGCGCTCGCTGCATATCCTGACGGCAGACTACGGCTGTGCGTGGTCTCCGAAGCGCATCACCGTCTCGACGGTCGGTATTCCGGCCATGAAGCGCTTTCTCGATGAGAGCGAGTGCCATCTGGCAATCTCGATGCATAACCCATTCCCGAAAGAACGCACCGAGATTATGCCGGCAGAGAAACTATTCTCTATTGCTGAGGTGGTGGCACTGCTCAAACAGTACGACTGGACACACCAGCGCCGAGTCAGTTTCGAATACATCTGCTGGCACGGGGTGAACGACAGCGTCGAGCATGAGAAAGCCCTGGTACGCCTGCTACGCGGGCTTCCCTGCCGGGTCAACCTCATCCGTTTCCATGCCGGTGTGGACCGCACCTTCCCCGCCAGCGACGAGCAACGCATGATTCAGATGCGCGACAGCCTGACGTCCAAAGGGCTGACGACCACTATACGCACAAGCCGCGGAGAAGATATCTCCGCAGCTTGTGGCATGCTCGTTGCCGAACAACAAGCCTAATGCGTACGTGTTTGGTACGGACAATGTCTAGGATTGGTACGGACAATGTCTAGGATTGGTACGGGTTGGGGACGGGTTTGGGACGGGTTTGGGACGGGCAAGAGAGCGAGAACTCGCCGAGACGGCGACCCGCGGGCGAGCCGCCCGCGTCCCAGGTGGGGCAGGCGGGGCAGCGGGGCAGGTAACAATCAGGTAACGGTCAGGTAACGGTTCCCAAAGGGTTAGACGACACCCTGCTCGACCATGGCGTTGGCGACCTTGATGAAGCCCGCGACATTAGCACCGCGGACATAGTTCACGTAGCCGTCTTCCTCCGTTCCATACTGCAGGCATGCGGCATGAATATCGGCCATGATACGATGCAGATGCTCGTCCACCTCCTCAGCCGTCCAGCGCTGACGGATACTGTTCTGCGTCATCTCCAACCCGCTCGTTGCCACTCCGCCGGCGTTGCTCGCCTTGCCCGGACTATAGAGGATACGAGCCTGCTGGAAGAGGGCAATAGCCTCGGGCGTGGAAGGCATGTTGGCCCCCTCCGCCACGCACAGACAGCCATTGGCCAGCAGGTGCTCCGCATCGGCCTTCTCAATCTCGTTCTGGGTAGCACATGGCAGGGCGATGTCACATGCGATGCGCCAGGGGCGCTCTCCGGGGAAATACTGCGCCGAGGGATACTGCTTGACATACTCGCTGATACGCCCGCGGCGGATATTCTTCAGTTGGAACACATAGGCCAGTTTGTCCTCGGTCAGTCCCTCTGCATCATAGACGAAGCCGTCCGAGTCGGACAGCGTAACGACCTTGGCGCCGAGGCGCATCGCCTTCTGGGCGGCATATTGCGCCACGTTTCCTGCGCCGGAGATGCAGACGGTCTTGCCCTCGAAGGAAAGTCCCGTGGTGGCGAGCATCGCCTGTGTGAAATAGCATAAGCCATAGCCAGTGGCCTCGGGGCGCAGGCGGCTGCCTCCCCAGTACTGCCCCTTACCGGTCAGCGTGCCGGTGAACTCATCGCGCAGCCGTTTGTATTGGCCGAACAGGTAGCCTATCTCGCGTCCGCCGACGCCTATATCGCCGGCCGGCACATCGGTGTCCTGGCCGATATGACGGTAGAGCTCCGTCATGAAGGACTGGCAGAAACGCATCACCTCGGCATCGGATTTACCGCGCGGGGAGAAGTCCGAGCCGCCCTTGGCGCCCCCCATAGGCAGGGTGGTGAGCGAGTTCTTGAAGGTCTGCTCGAATGCGAGGAACTTCATGATACTCAGGTTCACGGAGGCGTGGAAGCGGATACCGCCCTTGTAGGGGCCGATAGCACTATTCATCTGCACACGATAGCCGCGGTTGATTTGTATCTCGCCGTTATCATCCACCCAGGGGACGCGGAACATAATCACGCGCTCGGGCTCCACGATGCGCTCCAGAATCTTCTGCTCACGCAAGTAGGGGTACTGCATGATATAGGGAGCCACACTCTCAACGACCTCGCTAACGGCCTGGTGAAACTCTTTCTCACCGGGGTTCCGCTGAATCACATCGGCCATGAAACGGTCGATGTAGGCATTAACCATTTTGTCTTTTACCATTGATGTATATTGTTTAAGTGTTATGTTTGACTATAGGGTACTTCTAAAAATTCCCCTGTTTTGAAAAATGTTAGTTGTGATGACTCGATACTTCATAAACGCTTTGTTGTCTTGGTTCTTTCTGACGGCATCTTTTTGATTTGCACTCAGTCGTTATGCCCGCATAACTCCTTCACTTAACTCAAAAATCTGCTCGCCATAAAGCACCAATCCAATCAAAGGCAATTTATAGAAGGACCCTATAGACTTATTGGGCGTGCTCTACGCCGCCGCGCTGGCGCACCGCCTCGTAGAGCATCACTCCGGCCGCCACGCTGACATTCAGGCTCTCAATCGTGCCGCTCATCGGGATACGGACGCGGTCGGTACAAAGCTGCAGGTTGGGCTCATAGATGCCGTGCTCCTCGCTCCCCATGACGATAGCCAGCGGAGCGGTCATATCTGCGGACGTATAGTTGCGCTCGGTATGCTCTGTAGCGGCCACGAGCCGCAGCCCCGAGTCCGCCAGATAGCGCAGGCATTCCTGCATGTTATCCACCTTACATACCGGCAATGTGTGCAGGGCTCCGGCACTGGTCTTGACCGCATCGCCGTTCACGGCCACGCCGCTACGGGCAGCGATGACTATCGCATCCGCACCTGCACAGACACAGGTACGGGCAATGGCGCCGAAGTTGCGCACGTCCGTCACGCCGTCGAGCACCATGAGCAGGGGCGTCTTCCCTGCCTCAAAGAGGGCCGGGACCACATCCTCCACCCGGTAGAACTCGACCGGAGAGAGAAAGGCGATAACCCCCTGGTGGTTCTTATCGGTATATTGGTTGAGCCGTTCAACCGGGACCCGCTGAACCGGGACCGTGCGGCCCTCCAGCTTCTGCATCAGTTCACGCCCCAAGGCAGAAGACATGTCGCGTCGCAACAGAATCTTGTCTATCGTTTTCCCGGCATCCAAGGCCTCCATAACAGCGCGCATGCCGAAAATCATATCCTTCTCCGGCGGGCGCTTGGTGTCATAATTACGTTTCTGTATCATACTGATATTCTTTATAGTTATTACTCGTATCCTTTGTTTTGGCGGAGGTTGGTGTTAGTCTGCAGGGCGACCTGCGGTATGGGGAAGACCTGCTCATAACGTTGGGCGGCGGTCGCGGCATAGCGCCCGAAGCGTATCATATCCTGGCGGTGCCAGCCTTCCCACATGAGTTCCAGCCAGCGTTCATAATAGATATTCTCCAGCGTAGCCTCACGAGGTTGTACGCCGACCATCAGCGCCAAGGCCTCCCGTACCCGCACGCGGTCGAACTCGTCCTGCCCGCTCTCGCCCATCCGCACTTTCGCCTCGGCAATCATGAGCAGTACATCCGCAAAGCGGAAGAGCACTATGTCTGTGTTCCTGAGCTGGCCGTCGAAGATGCCGGCCGGGTCGAAGGCGTACTTCTTCATTCGCGCTCCGGCTGTCGCCACGAAGGGGCTGCCAGTGAGCACAGGTTTGACCTCACGCGGCTGATAGACCAGCGTGTCGCCGTTGCTCAGGATGAGCGGCTTCCCGTCGATACGTATCACGTCGGCAAAGAAGGTCGTGGCAAAGCGGCAGTCCCGCGCGGCGGTGCCATAGCCGAAGACATCCAGCGTCTGCTGCGTCGCACAACTGCCGTTCTCTCCTCCGTAACCCAGTGCCGCCGCGTGCTGGTAATGGAGGCTGCGGAAATGGTTCTTGAAGCGGTTGCGATAGACGGCCGGATCCATCGGGATGGTGAAGATATTCTCCACGGCATCCTCGTTATAGACGGCGAAACAATTGATTTGGCTCTCGCACAAGTCATAATTGGCCACGGAGGAGATGATGCACTCCCCGTAATGACGGACAGCCTGCCATGCGTTACGCTCCGCGCCTTCGCAATTCAGCATAATCTCCGCTCCATCAGGAGCCGCCTCGTCTGTCCAGTCGTCGTCCGTCCATACCTCCGCATTGAGCGCCAACTTCATGAGCAGAAATGCTACGACAGGCTGTGTCACACGCCCGTAGTATTCCCCCCGTGAGTTACTCCTCTCATCCGGCAGGTAGGGATAAGCCTGCTGCAGTTCAGTCCATACAAAACGGAACACCTCGCTCCGCTCAGCCTGGCGGATGTCAGACACGCTGATGTCATAATCCGTAACAATAGGCACGCGTGCAAAGAGGTCCAGCAGATAGGTGTAGCACAAGGCACGTACGGCACGCACCTCGGCTGTGTATGCAGCATATTGCTCGTCAGTGAGCAGATGCTTATACGTATCCAGCAAGGCCATCGAACGATTGCACAACCCGACCAGTTGATACAAATAGACCCAGGCATTCAGGCAGACCTCATTATCCGGCTGCCAGGTATGATAATACAGGTCCATCCATAGCCCGCCGTCCAACCAGTCGCCTCCGCGCACGGGGATGATAGCCTCGTCGGAGGAGAAGGTCTGGAGGTCATATATACCACAATAGGTCCCCTGCAGTCCCTTGCCGTCCTCACTGCCTCCGATATGGTCATAGAGCGTCAGGACAGCCGAGTGATGCAGAGCGGAGGCCGATGTGATAACCGACTGCTCCGTCTGCCCGGAGCGGGGCTCTTCGTCCAAGAAATTGCACGACGGCACAAAGAGCAACGTACAAAGGGCCAGAAGTATATAGTGTATGTATTTCGTCATATAAGTCATGTGGTTTTAGAACTGCAATTGTAAGGAGAAGCTATACGTGCGGCTGACAGGATAGGAGCGCTTGTCGTCCACACCGAGCGTGTTATTGAGGACCGTGCTGTTGATAATCGGCGTAAGCCCCGAATAGCCGGTTATGGTAGCCAGATTATTCACCGAGAACGACAAACGCAACGAGCTGAGTTTCCAATCGGTCCGGCACGGCAGTGTCCAGCCCAGCGTCACATAATCGATGTTCACATAATCGCCGTTCTCCAACCAGTAGTCCGTGACAGTCAGGTCATTGATGCGTTGGTCCGCGGCCTGACGATAGACATTATAATAAGGCAGGTTGCCCATATTCATGTAACTAAGCGCACTACCGTTATATATCTTGTGCCCGAAAGCCCCATTGAGCTGTACACTCAAGTCAAACTGCTTGTAGCGCACGGAGATATTGCTTCCCAGCAGGACCTTAGGCGTAGCTTGCCCGCACACACGCCGGTCGCCGCCGTCAGAGAGGTCCACGACTCCGTCATTGTTCAGGTCTTCTATGGCATAGACATAATCGCCGTTCTCGTCCTGCGTCAGGCCTGTGCTATGCGGCAGGTAGAACACACCGAGCGGGTAACCGGGGATTTGATACACCACATCCGTATTACCGCCATGCAAGCCGGCTCCGTTGAGCGAGGCAATCGGCGTATAATCCGGCGCAGTGAGATATTCGCCCTCGTAATAGCCGTTGAGCGACAACAAGCGGTTCTGCTGCCATGTGAGGTTGAAGCCGATATTCAAATCCCAGTCCTTCGTCTGCACAGCGGCAATGCCGAAGCCGAACTCCAGTCCTTGGTTCTCCATCTTACCGAGGTTGGCCAGCAGTTGGTCAAACAGGAAAGGCGGCACACTGACCGTATAGTTGTACAACATGTCATAGATGTACGAATAATAGTAGTCGGCGGTGAAGACGACACGGTTGCGCCAGAAGCTTGTCTCCAGTCCGATATTCGCGGTCTGGGTCTTCTCCCAGGTGAGGTTGGGATTGGCGTTACGCGTCTGCCCCAGCACGACCTCGGGGAGGCCGTCGGACTGCACTATGCCGGTCGGCACCATGAGCATGAGCGACTGGTAGGCCGCTATACCGCCCATATTACCCGACACGCCCCAACCGGCACTCAGTTTCATGCGTGTCAGCCAGTTCACATCCTGCAGCCACGCCTCTCTCTTCATGTCCCAAGAGAGACTCGCAGAGGGGAAGATACCCCATTTATGCTGCGGGCTTGCGACAGAACTGGCATCGCTACGCAGCGTCACGCCAAGCGAGTAGCGATTGAGCGCCGTATAGCGGACAGTCCCCATAATAGACACCATGTTCTGGCGCTCCCAGGAACTGCCGGTGCCGTCCCACAGGCGCAAGGCTCCGACAGCCAGGTTGTTATAGCCATAGGCGTTAGAGGCAAGGCGGTTGATGGTGGTATGAAAGCCGGTGAGAGTTCGTCCCTGCATCTCTGCCAGCAACGAGGCTTCCAGAGAATGCTTATCTGCCCAGTTGTGAGAATAGTTGAGCTGCACGTTAGCCAGCCAGACATTGCTCTTGCCTGCACCCCGATAGACCTTGCCCGTGCTCTCCATATAGGTGGGATAGAAATGGCTGTCTTCGTCCGCATCATAGCTATAACTGCCATACGCACGCAGGTTCAAGCCGTAACCGAGGTCTGCGTGGATACTGAGGTGCGTATTGAAGTGCATGGCGTCGTTGTGCTTTTGGATATCCAAGAGCCCTTGCGGGTTGTTAATCTGACTGGCATCGGCATAACCGTCATAGCCGCCGGAGGCATTGCGGCCGGAGGAGAGAGTCGGATTGAAGGCAGCAGCCGAGTAGAACAGCTTCTGCACATCATTGATATATTGATTGTGCCCTATGGCGCCGAACAACCCGAGGTCAAAAGTCAGGCGTTTATTCAGCGCGTGCTGGGTCACATCCATCTTGGCGGTAAAGTTGCGCGTGCCCATCTCCCGGACGATACTGTTGTTCTGACTAAAACTGACAGACCCCCGGTAATAAGACATCTCGGAGCCTCCTCCCAAGGCGAGATGGTGGTTTTGCACAAATCCCGTCCGCAGAATCATCCGCTGCCAGTCCGTATCGGCTCCGCCGTCCACGATGTGCAGTCCCCGTGCAGCAGTTACCGCACGGTACTCACTGCCGGTCATCATCGGCAGGAACTTATCCGCATGGGCAAAACCCGCATCGCCGGCATAAGAGACAGAGAACTTACCCGTCGCGCCGCGACGCGTACGCACCTCTATCACGCCTGCTGCGCCACGCGCGCCGTATTGGGCCGTTTGGGCAGCATCCTTGAGGATGGTGAAGTTCTCGATATCTCCGGGGAAGATAGTCGCCAGGGTGCGCAGGTCGGAGGACATACCATCCACGATGACCAAGGGCTCGTTACCTCCGGTGAGGGAGTGGTTTCCACGCACCCGCACCGAAGAGAGCATCGCCTCAGGGTTCGTGTTGGAGCCGACAGTCACACCGGCGGCTTGCCCGGACAAGACATCCAGCGCATTGGTCAAGTGGCCGCGCCTGGAGGTCTCTACACGCAACGTGTCCGTCACCGCCTCCGCCGGTTGCATATTCTCAGCAGGATTCATGCCCCGGGCAGGAACAGGCACCGACAGCCCAAGGGAGGCCGCCCCCAGTGCTATAAACATCAATTGCCTAACAGTCTTTACCATATCAGTATCTCAACCAGTTAATAAACTCCATCGGGTCGGTGGTAAACGCTATCGGCTCGGCGACTTGGCGACCGTAAGCGTCCAGCTGCACGAAGAACGGCTGGGCGTTCGAGCCGAACTGCTCACGCTGAATACGGCTGTTCTTGTCGCCGATACCGTCGCGCTTGTCGTCCACGTAAAGTTCGATGCAGACATAGTTCTTCATGCGGGCTTTGACACTGTCGTCATCCAGCACATACGCCTCCATCTTACGGCAGTTGACGCAGCCATAGCCTGTGAAATCAATCAGCACCGGCTTGCCTGTCCGGCGCGCGAACGCAAGGCCTTCGTCGTAGTCGTTGAACACCTCGCGGCCTTCAATCTCTATCGGCGGCGCAAAAGCACTTACCGCCTTCACCGGTGCGCCCCACAAGCCGGGCACCAGATAGCAGGCAAAAGCGATGGAGGGCACAATGACGATAGCACGGATGATCTTGCGCGTAGTAGAGACACGGCGGATGTCCCATAGCAGGTAGATACCGATGCCGAGGAAGCAGGCAATCCAGATGAGCAGGAACAGCCAGCGCGGCAGGATTCCCCAGCCGTACGCCATGTCGGCGACGCTCAGGAACTTGAGCGACAACGCCAACTCCAGGAACGCCAACACAACTTTGAAACTGGTCATCCAGTCGCCGGACTTGGGCGCCTGTTTGAGCCACTGCGGGAACATGGCAAACAGCGAGAAAGGCAGTGCCAGTGCAATAGCAAAGCCTAACATGCCTATCGCCGGTGCCAGAAGGCTGTGTCCGGCGGCTTCTACCAGCAGCGTGCCGATGATCGGGCCTGTGCAGGAGAAACTGACAATCACCAGCGTGAAAGCCATCAACAATATACTCAGAAAACCGCCCGTCGAGCGCGCTTTACTATCCAATGCAGTGGACCATGACGCAGGCAGTGTTATCTCAAACAGACCGAAGAACGAGAGTGCGAAGAGAACCAAAATCAAGAAGAAGACGATATTTACAACGGCGTTCGTGCTCAAATCATTCAATGCCGAGGCACCGAAAAGCACCGTCACCAGCAGTCCCAATCCTACATACAAAATGATGATACTCAGTCCGTAGAGAATGGCGTTCTGCACGCCATTGTCCGAGCGTTTGAGGAAGAACGATACCGTCATCGGAATAATCGGCCACACGCACGGCGTGAAGATAGCAAGGAGACCGCCTAACAATCCTAACAGAAATATCACCCACAACGACCGCCCGTCATTGGATGATGAAGGCTGACGGCTGATTGCCGACGGCTGATTGCCGATCCACTCCCAAGTTTCCGGCGCGGTACACATCTTGTCGTCGCAGGCGTTAAACCGGATAGGTACGACATCTGCTTTCGCCAATGTTACTACAAACGAATCGGTAAACTCCTCGTCATATTCTCGCTCGCCGAACTCGATGATGGTCATGTGCCAGCCCGGCTGGATAACCGCCTTGAGCCGCACACTGTCGCCTACTCCTTCGGCATTGACATTGCCGGCTTCTGTGCCGCTCCATTTCACCGGCTGCACTATCTGCGCTGCCGCAAACAGCGGCAACATACATAATAATATCGCTAGTATTCGTTTCATGTATTCCTGTTCAGTGTTTTACTGTTCAGCGTGCAAAGGTACCAAATTTATTTGAGATATGCAAATAAAATCGTTGATTTTATTGATTTTGGTAAAGACCTTAAGGTTTTAAAGGGATTTAAGGACAATAAGGAGTGTAAAAACGGATGATAAAACAGCAAAAAAAATCACGCCCCATAGGACGTGACTTAATTATAGTACGATAGTGTGATTTATTTCACTTTTTCAAGATGATAAACTGAATTATATTTTGAACTAGTTCTGTCCTCCATAGTGAGTCTAGATGCTGTCAACTCTTGGATATTGTAATACCAATGATCCACTTGTATTCCTTCTCCCATCGTAAGAGTTAACTGTTTTCCATCCAATACCCATGTTCCATTTTCAGTATATCTGTCATCTGACATATTTATTTCCCGAACATACTTACCGCCACTGACAAAGGTATAGTACACATACTCATTACCTTCAATTTTCGTTTCAAAGGATCTACCATCTTCCGTAATGGAAATAGATGTTACGCTCCATTTTCCCACAAGAAGATCTGCATCGCTTTTTTTCTCACAGCTTGTGCACATCAAACATGCAAAAGCAATTGACATGAAATACATTAAAAACTTTTTCATTGTTTCTTTTGCTCATTTATATCCCATCGAGCATCGGGTTTAAAATAATTAAATTAAAGTTTCCAAACCATATATATACAAAAAATATGGACGTTTCCTTATCAACTCCAAGGCTGTAGGAAATGCCCATAACACCGATAAGTCACGTCCATATGTATTATGGACGCTTGCTGACTTATTATTTGGTGTTACTCATTGAACTTCCTACATTCTGGAGTTTCCAAATAAATCGCAAACGCGAAAATCAATTATGTCATGTCATTTTTCAATGACGGTGCAAAGGTACTACATTTTTTTCAAATGTGCAAATAAAATGCAAGAAAAATCATAAAAATCGTTGGACTCCTATATTCTCAGCCGTTGCAGCAGATGAGTGCAGCCGGTGAGGATATCACGGTAGGTGGATTCGAAATCGCCGGTGTACCAAGGATCGGCGACATCGCGATTGAGGAGCAATGACACTTTATGGTCTTTGTCTTCGCTCAGCAGGCGTTCGAGCCAGCGGAGGTTGCTTTGGTCCATGCAGATGATATGGTCGTAATAGGCATAATCCGCCTGCGTGATGCGACGGGCGGCACGGGGCGTGAAGGGAATGCCTTTCTCACGCAGTTTGCGCTTGGCAGGGGGATACATGTCGTTGCCGATTTCTTCCTATAGAAACTAATTAGTTGTATGGATGTACTCCACTTTGTTGCCTACCAGCGATAGATATTTTTGAAAAGCGGACTGGCTGATGACGACCGTGCCACGGCAGTCGTTGGGGTGGAAACTGAGCGTCTCGGCTTCTTTGAGGCGGCTGTCCAGAAAAAGAATGACATGGTGGTCCGTATCGTTGATGAGTCCGAAAGGACTGACGCTGCCGGGTTCGAGCCCAAGGTACCGCATCATCCGTTCGGGCGAGGCGAAAGAGAGCTTGCCCGGGGCGTTCTGACCTTGCGCGACCAGCACCTCTTTGAGCCAATGCTC
>JAFUUE010000023.1 GCA_017483945.1 Paludibacteraceae bacterium
TCGAGACGGTTTTATACCAACGATTATTCTGCCTTAATCCATACTATAGATGTTAAATCGAGTGCAAAGATACAACAAATATTTTAAATATACAACGATTATTACTATGTCTGCTCTGCAGACTCGCGCGGCGCACTTACTGACACCCCATGCGAGCAGAGTTCTATGGGGACCCCGTACTCCTTCGAATGTCCACCGGACGCTACTAGGTGCGCCTTGAGGCGCAATCGCGGGCGAGCCGCCCGCGTCCCAGGTGGGTGTGGGAAGATTATAAGGAGAAGGGGGGGGCGAGCAGGAGGAGGAAGAAGAAAGATTTGGGTGATGGATTGAGTATCCTGTGTTAATCCTGTGTTGGAGAACCATGATTGCAGCAGACAGGAATAATGTCATTTTAGTGACATTTTTAGTAATATTTTGGGGCTCATTTTGGGGCTCATTTTGAGGTGCATCGTCCTTAAACAACTGATGGATGGGGAGCGTGGCCATGAAATGCAGGTTGCGGTCATCCCACGACTTGTGATAGACAGCATTTGTTTAAAATTGTGAATACAAAAGCAGCGCTGCGGGTTGTTCGAGGGTGATATTACTTATCATCATAATGTTCCTCTACTTGGATAATCAGTACGCAGATACGGTCGTCGTAGATGTCATAAATGATGCGGTCGTGTGCTGTTATGTGACGCGAATAAGTAATGTCATTTCCTCCGACTAATGCCTCCGGGTGTCCGAGTCCGGTACGTGGATGTTGCATGATGTCCCATAGCAAAGCCGTCGCCTTCTTGAACAAGTGCGGATTAGACTTTTTCCATTTTCGGAGTGTCTTATCTGCAGCTTTGGAGTATTCTACGATGTAAATCATAGGCTGTCAAAATAACGTTGCATCTCCTCTGCTGTCCTGCAGGTAATCGTTTCTCCGTTTTTCGATTCTTTTCGCGCTTGGGCAATACGGCGGCGCATGGCCGGCGTGATAGCGGGTTTTTCGGCGCCGGGTGCGGTATCTTCCCTGCGGAAAGACCACCCCATAGTGCGTACCATTTGTTCGAACCAGTTAATCTGGCTGCCGGGGATGTCTAAGGTCATTGTAGGCATAACAACTATCTTTTTGAGTTTCTACCGCAAAGGTAGTACTTTTTTTGCATTCCGCCAAATTTCGGGTGTTTTTTGTTGTCTTTAACAGATTAACTTTATCAACAACAAGCCGATTCCATAGTATCCGCGTCAGGTGAGGCAATAGTCGCAAGGTGCGTAGCGCACTCCAATTTATTAGTCGAAAGTCGAAAGCAGAGTATGAGACAGACTGACTCTCCGGGGACGCGGGCGGCTCGCCCGCGAGTGACCGGCACGGTCAGCACACCCGATATGGTAAATCTGCGCCTAATGGCGCACTCGCGGGCGAGCCGCCCGCGTCCCAGGTGGCAGTCGTGTCCTGTGTGGTTTGCGTGTCTGACGACCCGACTGCGGGCGCGGTCTGTGACCGAGACGAGAAACCCGAGTCCCAGGTGGGCATTGGTTCCGTCGAAAGGTGCGAGTGCGGATTGGGCGGATATGGGGTAGAGGCGTTATGGATGGGCGATTAAAATGTTGTTAGCAGGAAAGCCATATATAAGGGCAATGTTACCACGTTATTTGATTTTCCGACATTGTAATCCCCTAACTTAAAAGCTTGCGAGATGTGATATTTCTCGGGGTGCGCCATGACGGTTTTCAGGCTCTTTGCGTTTCCGGTATTGGATTTTACTTCTACCGGTGTACATTGTCCGTTGTAGCGTATGATGAAGTCTAATTCCAAGCCGGAGTCTTTTCGGAAATAATACAAATTGCGTTCCATCTTGGTGAAGATATCTGCGATGACATTTTCAAAGATAGCCCCTTTGTAGCCATACAAATTGCCTTGCAGGATATCAAATTGTGTACCTTGTTCCAGCATGCTGATAAATAGCCCTGTATCAGCCATATATATCTTGAACTGGTCTGGTATGGCATTTCCTTCGAGAGGTAGTTCGGTTATATTCATGTTATAGCATCTGCGGGTAATACCGGCATCTTCCAGCCATTGAATGCAGCCCCTGAACATATCCGCTGTTCCGCGTTTACGAATGAGGGAATATTGAAATTTCTTATTCTCTTTACTAAGTTGGAGGGGAATACTTTGGAAACATTCTTTAATAAGTGCTTTATCTTCTTGTATTGCATATTTGACGACATCATCTTTATAATCTGCCACGATACGTTTTTGTATAGTCAGCACGCGGGCGAAGTCTTTGTTTGCAACAAAATCCGCTACTGCCTCCGGCATTCCTCCTATCACGGTGTATTGCAACATCAATTGTCTCATTCTGTTGTGAATAGCAGGAGGTACCATTGTGCAGTTATTAAGGGCATCTTTTAGTATATTGATACTATCATTGTTGATGCCGTTAGCCCAAAGCCACTCTTCAAAATCCAAGGGGTGCATATCCACGATTTGCTCATATCCGACGGGGATAGAACTGATTTGCGACACATAGCCCGATACGCCTAAGAGTGATCCGGTGCACAGGATGTCGAACCGGCCATCAATAGATAAGAACTTAAGGGCGGCACGCGCATCCGGGCATTGCTGAATTTCGTCAAAAATAATACAGGTCTCATGTGGAATTAAAGGTGTTTGACTTCCATATAAAGCCGTTAAACCGGAGATGATATGTTGGGCATTCAACGAGTCTGCAAAAACCAGTCCGGCTTGTTTGTCTTCAAGGAAGTTGATATACAACACGTGTTTATAATTAGCCTTAGCAAATTCAAGGACTGCAAATGTTTTTCCACATTGACGGCAGCCTTTAATGATTATCGGTTTTTTGTCCGGATTATTTTTCCACTGTGACAAAATATTGTTAATCTTTCTTTTGAGCATGAGTGTGCGATTTTTTCAAACGACTTTTTTGCTGATTTGTGTATTTTTTCGAACGACTTTTTTGTTGATTTGTGTATTTTTTCGAACGACTTTCTGTTGCAAAGGTACGACTTTTTTTTGATACTTCCAAATTTCGGGTGTTTTTTTACATTGGAAATAAGTCAAAAGGTGCGTAGCGCACTCCAATTTATTAGTCGAAAGTCAAAAGTCGAAAGTCGAAAGCAGAGTATGAGACAGACTGACTCACTTGGAGCGCGGTCGTCCTCGCCCGCGAGTGACCGGCACGGTCAGCACACCCGATATGGTAAATCTGCGCCTAATGGCGCACTCGCGGGCGAGCCGCCCGCGTCCCAGGTGTCAGTCGTGTCCTGTGTGGTCGCCGTGTCTGACGACCCGATCGCGGGCGCGGTCTGTGACCGAGACAGAAAGCCCGCGTCCCCGGTGTCAGTCGTGTCCTGTGTGGTCGCCGTTGGACGGCGAATCGCGGGTGCGGTCTGTGACCGAGACTGGAAGCCCGCGTCCCCGGTGAGTAGGGAGCGCCATTCGGAAAATACCTGAGTACGGATTTAACGGATTAGACGGATAGAATGGATTGGGCACTTAATGCAGCACGTCATCGGCTTGGCGTCGGGGTTCCTTGCGGGTATCCCACAAGGCGACAATCTCTATCGTATCGCCATTCACCCAATATACAATCTTATTCAAATGGGTCATTACGATACTTCTGTACACCACATCCTCATGAGCAAGCAGCGGTTCGACCTTGCCGATGGCGGGCTCTGTTGATAGCAACTTGTCCAACTGATACACTTGGTCTAAGAAACGTTGTTTCGCAGCACGACCGTACTCCTGGCGGATATAGGAGGCTACTTCATGCAACCTCTCCGCAGCTTGCTTGGACCAGATAACCTTCATAGAGCGCTCGTATCAGTCGTGTCTGTCAGCACAGATGTCCAGCACTTCCTGTGTAGTGTAGTATTCTCCATGGGCTATTTGAGCCCGACCGGCACGAGCCATGGCGCACAGTTCGTCCACGGTGTAAGGCCTGACTTCTTCCATATCAGCCTGTTCCCATAAGTGTTCTGCCAGCCAACGTTTATTCTCCGCCGACAGGTCGAAACTCAATATTGTTGACCACACGTGTTGTAATGCTGCCGTACTCATCATTGTTCTGTTTATGTTTCTGTTGCAAAGGTACAACTTTTTTTTGATATGTCCAAGAGGTAGAGTGTTTTTTATATCGGAAAGTCGAAAGTCAAAAGGTGCGTAGCGCACTCCAATTTAGTCGAAAGTCAAATTACTCTCGGTCGGTCTAACTTGGGACGCGGGCGCGGTCTGTGACCGAGACAGGAAGCCCGCGTCCCAGGCGTGGTCTGTGACCGAGACGAGAAACCCGAGTCCCAGGTGAGGTGAATAATCCGATTGCGGATAGCCGATAAGACATTAACATCGGAACCTTTTTAACAAAAATATCACCTCGGGAGGAACACTAAAATCATTTTCGTATTATCTTTGTACCCGATTTCCAAAACCGACGCCGGATTACGGGACGAATCGAACATGCTTGAGAGATGCTTGAGATATGCTGCGGACAGGTGACTTGCGGCGGCTCATAATTTCTTTGCGGGCGGAGTGCTTTCGGGCGTTTATAGCGGGAATTAGCGGTGTGAGGAGAGTTTTTTTCAAGAAAAAGCGGTTAGGATTTGCATAATTGGGAAAAATGTATTAACTTTGCACGCTTATTTGCTGCATTGGAGGATTCGCGGGCGCATGAAGGTTTGCGCAAGCGGTTCCCGAGAAGAAGAAATATAAACAAAACACAACAATAATTATGCAAAACAAAGGATTAGTGAGAATCTTGGCGGTGTGCCTTGCGTTGGCAGCCGCGTTCTGTCTGTCCTTCTCGTTTGTCACCCGCCATTATGACAAGAAGGCGGAGGTCTATTCGGAGGGGGATCCTATTAAGAAACAGCAGTTTGAGGACTCGATTGCCTCGAAGAGTGTATGGTTCGGCTATACGCTCAAGGAGTGCCGTCAGAAGGAGATCAACCTGGGTCTGGACCTGAAGGGCGGTATGAACGTCATCATGGAGGTGTCGGTGCCCGACATTCTTCGTTCGCTGAGCGGTCATAACACGTCGGAGAACTTCAACGCGGCCATGGCTCGTGCTGCTGAGAAGCAGAAGACGAGCAGCACGGACTTCGTGACGTTGTTCATCGAGTCGTTCTATGAAGTGGCGGGTCAGGACGCAAAGTTGTCCACCGTGTTTGCCACCTTCGAGTTGAAGGACAAGGTGAACCTGAACACGAGCAATGCGGACGTAGAGCGCATCATCCGTGAGGAGGTGGACGGTGCTATCGCCAACTCCTTCAACGTGTTGCGTACCCGTATTGACCGTTTCGGTGTTGTTCAGCCCAATATCCAGAAGCTGGACCAGCCGGGTCGTATATTGATTGAGTTGCCGGGTATCAAGGAGCCGGAGCGTGTACGTAAGCTGCTCCAGGGCTCGGCTAACCTGGAGTTCTGGCGTACGTTCGAGGCCGAGGAGGTGATGAGTGCGATGGTTCGCATCAACAACGAGTTGGCCAAGAGCAATGCCGCTGAGGAGCCTGCTGCCGAAGAGGCTGCTCCTGCGGAGGCCAAGGCCGAGGCCGGCGATGAGTTCGATGCGCTGGTGGAAGGTCTGCAGGCAGACTCGGCTGCGGCTGACGAGGCGGCTATCCGTGAGCGTCAGCGTCGCGAGAACCCGCTGTTCTCGCTGCTCAGCCCGAGTGTGTCGGCCGACGGCCGCGCTTATCGCGGACCGGTGGTGGGTATGGCTCACTACAGCGATACGGCGAAGATTAACGCCATCATGGCATCGCCTATTGCGCGTCAAGTACTGGACCGCGACCTGCGCCTGCGCTGGACGGTGAAGGCGGTAGATGAGGCCGGTTCGTACTTCCAGCTGATAGCACTGCGCGCCGAGTATGACGGTCGTGCTGCACTCGAGGGCGACGTCATCACCGACGCCCGCGCGGAGTTCTCGCAGTTCTCCTCGGCAGCCGAGGTGAGCATGGCCATGAACGCTGAGGGTGCCAACAAGTGGAAGAACCTGACCGGTACGAACATCGGCCGCTCGGTGGCTATCGTGCTGGACGGTTATGTATATTCGTTCCCGACGGTTCAGTCGGAGATAGCCGGCGGTCGCAGCCAGATCACGGGTCACTTCACCCTGGACGAGGCCAAGGACTTGGCTAACACGCTCAAGTCGGGTAAGATGCCGGCTCCCGCCCGTATCGTGCAGGAGGACATCGTAGGTCCGTCGCTGGGTCAGGAGTCGATACGTATGGGTCTGATATCCTTCATCATCGCCTTCTGCCTGATATTGCTGTACATGATTGCTTACTACGGCCTGATTCCGGGTCTGATAGCCGATGCGGCGTTGCTGTGCAACGTGTTCCTGCTGCTGGGTATCCTGGCTTCGTTCGGTTCGGTACTGACCCTGCCGGGTATCGCGGGTATCGTGCTGACGATGGGTACGGCGGTGGATGCCAACGTGCTTATCTTCGAGCGTATCCGTGAGGAGATGCGTCTGGGCAAGGGCATGCGCAAGGCTGTCGAGGACGGCTACAAGGGTGCCATCAGTGCCATCGTGGACGCCAACGTGACGTCGCTTCTGACGGGTATCGTGCTGGCCGTGTTCGGTACAGGTCCTATCAAGGGCTTCGCCGTGACCTTCATCATCGGTATCATCTCGTCGTTCCTGACCGCTGTCTTCCTGGCTCGTTTGTTCCTGGAGCGCTATGTGAACAGCAAGAACGCCAAGGAGCTGCAGTTCACGACTGACATCACGAAGAACTGGTTCCAGAACACCCATATCAACTTCATCGGTTCGCGCTTCATCGCTTATGCTATCTCGGGTACGCTTATCGTAGTGGGCATCGTAGGTCTCATCACTCCGGGTCTGAACCGCGGTATCGACTTCACCGGCGGACGTAACTACGTCATCCGCTTCGACCAGAAGGTGAATATCCAGGAGGTGGAGAAACTGGTGACCGACGCCTTCGAGGCTACAGAGCCGGAGGAGAGTTTCTCGGTACGCGTCATCACTATCGGCGATGAGAACCAGGTACGTATCTCGACCAACTACGGTCTGAGCAGCGACGACGAGAACCTCGACGCCCTGATTGAGAATGTCCTGTACGAGTCCACGAAGGGTCTGCTGCAGCAGGAGGTCAGCCGCGAGGAGTTCCTCTCGACGCAGCTGAACGAGAACGTGGGTATCATGTCGAGCCAGAAGGTGGGTCCGTCTATCGCGGACGACATCAAGGAGGCTGCCGTTTGGTCGGTTATCATCGCGCTGATTATCATCGCCCTGTATATCTTCATCCGCTTCCGCAACATCAGTTTCTCTATCGCCGCTATCGTATCTCTGGCGCACGACACCTTGATTATCATGGGCGTGTACGCGCTGTTCTGGAAGTTGATGCCGTTCTCGATGGAGGTGGACCAGAGCTTTATCGCGGCCATCCTGACCGTCATCGGTTACTCCATCAACGACACGGTGGTCATCTTCGACCGTGTACGTGAGTACCGCACGCTCTATCCGAAGCGTGACATGATGGAGAACATGAACAACGCCTTGAACTCGACCCTGAGCCGTACGTTCTCGACCTCGTTGTCCACGGGTCTGGTGCTGCTGGCTATCTTCCTGTTCGGCGGTCCGAGTATCCAGGGCTTCGTGTTCGCCCTGCTGTTAGGTGTGCTTGTAGGTACGTATTCGTCCCTGTATATCGCCGCACCGGTAGCATTCGGTATCCAGCGTCTGATGGGCAAGAAATAAAAGAATCACTGACAACTGATATCATCCACTGACAATCGGGAGCAGGTGTCGCCGACATCCGCTCCCGATTGCTCGAAAAAGCAATAGTATATGATGAATGACTTTATGAAGTTTGCCGTATCTCGCGGCATGAACTCGATGCATGTGGAGAAGACGATGCAGGCAGCGGCTTCAGCTGCGGGCATGCGCGCGTCCGACTCCTATATATCCCCCTCTATCCTGGAGGAGCGCCAACTGAACGTGACGCAGATGGATGTGTTCTCGCGTCTGATGATGGACCGTATCATCTTCCTCGGCACGGAGGTGAACGACTACACGGCCAACGTGATAGAGGCGCAGCTGCTCTACCTGGACTCCGCGGACTCGGACAAGGATATCCATATCTACCTGAACACGCCGGGCGGCAGCGTCTATGCCGGGCTGGGCATCTATGACACGATGCAGTTTGTCCGCAGCCGTGTGGCCACTATCTGTACGGGTATGGCGGCGTCGATGGGTGCGGTGCTGTTGGTGGCCGGCGAGCGGGGCATGCGTGCCGCACTGCCGCATAGCCGCGTGATGATTCACCAGCCGCTGGGCGGCATACAGGGACAGGCCTCCGACATCGAGATAACGGCCCGTGAGATACTCAAGCTGAAGGACGAGCTCTACCAGATCATCGCCGACCACAGCGGGCAGCAGATGGAGCGTATCCGTCAGGATGCCGACCGCGACTACTGGATGACCGCGCAAGAGGCGTTGGCCTACGGCATGATAGACCGCGTATATGACAAGCGTTAATCATTATGAGTAAGAAGAAAGACAAAGACGTATGCTCGTTCTGCGGGAAAGAGACGCCCTACCTGTTCGAAGGTGAGGACGGCGCATATATATGCTACGACTGCATCGAGAACGGGCATCAGATATTAGAGGATGCTAAGCGGCAGCAGCAGAGTGCCGCGGAGAAGCCGCTGGACCTGAAGTCGCTCCCGACGCCGTCGGCGATAAAGGCGTTCCTGGACCAGTATGTCATCGGCCAGGACAGCGCCAAGCGCAACCTGTCGGTGGCCGTCTATAACCACTACAAGCGTCTGCTGCAGCCGGTGGATGACAACGGGGTGGAGATAGAGAAGTCGAACATCATCCTGGTGGGCTCGACCGGTACGGGTAAGACGCTGCTGGCGCGGTCTATCGCCAAGATGCTGCAGGTGCCTTTCGCCATCGTGGACGCGACGGTGCTGACCGAGGCGGGCTATGTGGGCGAGGACGTGGAGTCGCTGCTCGTGCGTCTGCTGGAGGCGTCGGACTACGACGTGAAGCGGGCGGAGCGGGGCATCGTCTTCATCGACGAGATAGACAAGATAGCCCGCAAGAGCGACAACCCGAGCATCACGCGCGACGTGTCGGGCGAGGGTGTGCAACAGGGGTTGCTCAAGTTGCTGGAGGGCACGGTGGTCAATGTGCCGCCCAAGGGCGGGCGCAAGCACCCCGAGCAGGAGTTCGTGCACGTGGATACGCGGAATATACTGTTCATCTGCGGCGGTGCGTTCGACGGCATCGAGCGCAAGATAGCGCAGCGTCTGAACACGCAGACCGTGGGCTTCGATGCGATGCAGCAGAGTGCCCGTTACGACAAGAATGACCTGCTGCAGTACGTGGCGCCGCAGGACCTCAAGTCCTTCGGCCTGATACCCGAGATAGTGGGTCGTCTGCCCATCCTGACATACCTCAAGCCGCTGGACCGCGAGGCGCTTCGGCGCATACTGACCGAGCCCAAGAACGCCATCGTCAAGCAGTATGAGAAGCTGTTAGGCATGGACGGCGTCGCGCTGACCTTCACGCCGGAGGCGCTGGACTATATCGTGGACAAGGCGGTGGAGTACAAACTGGGTGCACGCGGGCTGCGTTCGCTCACGGAGACGGTCATGATGGATGTGATGTTCGAGGTGCCGGGTCAGGGCGTGACGCACTTCGAGGTGACCCGTGCGCTGGCCGAGGAGAAGATATCCAAGGGCATGGGCGTCATGCGGAACCAAGTGTAGTCGAAAGTCGAAAGTCGAAAGTCAAAAGTCGAAAGCCGTTAAGCTAAGCCGCGTTCACGGGCGAGTTGCAGCAAGTACTGCTGCGCCGCATCATGTTCGTTCGGAATAATGCCGTCGAGGATAGCATCCTTGATGGCATTTTTCAGTTCACCGACTGTGGCGCAGGGCTCCAGGTGCAGGAGTTGCATGATTTCCTCCCCGCGGACGGGGGGCTGGAAGTTGCGGATGCGGTCGCGCTCCTCGAGTTCGGTCATCTTCTGCCGCAGGAGGCGGTAGTTGTTATGGAAGCGCTGCACTTTCTCTGCGTTGCGGGAGGTGATGTCGGCGTCGCAGAGGAGCATGAGGTCCTCGATGTCGTCTCCGGCCTCGAAGAGGAGGCGGCGTACGGCGCTGTCGGTGACGGTGTCCTCGATGAGGTTGATGGGGCGCATGTGCAGGTCCACGAGTTTGCGGACATAGTCCATCTTGTCATTGAGGGGCAGTTTCATCGTCTTGAAGATGCGCGGTATCATCTTGGCGCCGAGGTAGTTGTGGTTGCGGAAGGTCCATCCGAGTTTAGGGTCCCATGCTTTGGAGCGTGGTTTGCCTATGTCGTGTAGGAGGGCGGCCCATCGGAGCCAGAGTACATGCTCGGAGGGCTCGGTGGCGGCGGCGACATTGTCGAGGACCTGGAGGGTGTGGAGGAAGACATCTTTGTGTCCGCGTCCTTCCTTGGTCTCGACGCCCTTGAGGGCTGCCAGTTCGGGGAAGATGAGCGGCAGCAGGCCGGTCTTGTCGAGCAGTAGCCATCCCACGGAGGGGCGGCGGGAGAGCATTATCTTATTGAGTTCATCGGCGATGCGCTCGCGTGTGATGATGCTGATACGGTCTCGGTTACGCTCGATGGCGTCGAAGGTGTCGCGATGGAGGTAGAAGCCGAGTTGGGTAGCAAAGCGTATGGCGCGCATCATGCGCAGGGGGTCGTCGCTGAAGGTGATGTCCGGGTCGAGGGGTGTGCGTATGATGGCCTGCTGCATGTCCGTGACGCCGTCGAAGGGGTCGAGCAGGTCGCCGTAGCGGTCGCTGTTGAGGCAGAGTGCGAGGGCGTTGATGGTGAAGTCGCGCCGGTTCTGGTCCTCCTGAAGCGTGCCGTCCTCGACGATGGGGTTGCGCGACTCATGGCGGTAGCTCTCGCGTCGTGCTCCGACGAACTCCAGTTCGGTGTCGTGCTGTTTGACTTGGGCGGTGCCGTAGGTGCGGAAGACGCTGAGGTGCGCTCCTCGTCCGAGGCGTTTAGCGACGGCTTGTGCCAGTGCGATGCCGACGGCCTCGCGGGGTGCTTCGGGGCGTTGTACGGCCACGATGTCGATGTCCTTGCTCGGTCGGTGGAGCAGGAGGTCACGCACCCACCCGCCGATGACGTAGCAGTCGAGTTGCAGGCGGTCAGCCTCCCGGCCGATGAGGCGGAAGAGGGGGGTGTCTATGTCGTGGCGGTAGTTGTTCATTGTTAGTCAAAAGGTGCGTAGCGCACTCCAATTTATTAGTCGAAAGTCGAAAGTCGAAAGCAGAGTATGAAACAGACTGACTCTCCGGGGACGCGGGCGGCTCGCCCGCGAGTGCGCCGCCGAGGCGCAGGACATCATAATCGGCACATCCGTGTCTGACGACCCGATCGCGGGCGAGCCGCCCGCGTCCCCGGTGATAGTCGTGTCCTGTAGAGCCGCCCGCGTCCCCGGTGACAGGTGGGTCCGTCAGGTAACGGTCAGGTAACGGTCAGGTAACGGGGGAGTTACAGGGTCAGGTCTGTTCCAGGTCTGTTCCAGGTCTGTTAGGGGGTCTGGTTATCAGCCGTTAACGGGGCGGGTTACCAGCGGTTGCGGTGGATATTCTCGGGCTTGTATTTATCTTTGACAGCTGGTTGTTCGGCGGGTTGTCCGACGGTGATGATGCAGAGAGGCACGATATGGTCGGGCAGCGCGAAGAAGGTGCGTGCCTGCTGCACGCGTTCGCTGATGGGATAGACGCCGGACCAGACGGCTCCGAGTCCCATGGCATGTGCGGCCAGGAGGATATTCTCCGTAGCGGCGGAGACATCCTGTATCCAGTAGTCCTGTGCCTCGCCTTCGAGTGCTTTGTCGAGGTCGCCGCATGCGACGATGGCGAGGGAGGCTCCGTTGGCCACGCGTGAGTTGGGGAACGCCTCGCCGATGGCGGCGAGTTGGTCGGGTTGGTCAATGACGAGGAAGGCCCACGGCTGTTTGTTGACGGCGGTCGGTGCGGCCATGCCTGCGCGGAGCAGGGCGTCTATCTGCTCTTCGGCGACGGGTTCGCCGGTGAAGTGGCGGACGGAGACGCGTGTGTAGATGTTGTCGAGGGCGGCTTGTTGCTTATCCATAGTGTTGTTTGTTTGGTTGCAGCCGAGCGTGAGCAGCGCCACGGCGGCGAGGAGGAGTAGTTTCTTCATATGTGTGTTGCATTGATGTGGTTAGCGCACGCGTATCTTCTGGCCGATCTGGAGCAGTTTGGTCTCCTTGATATGGTTGAGGTTACAGAGTGTGCGTACGGTGGTGTGGTATCGTTTGGCGATGCCGGAGAGGGTGTCTCCGGGGCGCACCTTGTGGTACTGAGCCGAGCGTAATTGCTTGAGTTCCTCTTTGTGGCCGAAGGTGCCGCGTTTGGTGATGAGGTACTGGTCGGCGTCGCGCAGTTGTCCGGTGGCGAAGTCGATGATGAACTCGGGGTTGATGGCGTTGCCGAGGTAGCGTATCTCGAGGTGGAGGTGGCTGCCGGTGGAGCGTCCGGTGTTGCCTCCGAGTCCGAGCACTTCGCCTGCGAAGATACGCTCGTTCTCATCGAAGAGGGGCATGGAAAGGTGGCCATAGACGGTCTCGAGTCCGTTGTCATGGCGTATGACGACATAGTGTCCGTATCCGCGGGGGTCCCACCCGACGATACGTACTTGTCCGTCCCATGCGGCGCGTATGGAGTCGCCGACCTGGACCTTGATGTCTGTACCGTAGTGGAAGCGGTAGCGGCGGAAGCCGAACTTGCTGGTAATATAGCCGGGTGCGGGCAGGCAGAAGCCTTTCATATCGACGGCGATGCTGTCGGGCAGGGAGTCGATAGGTGTATTATAAGGATTCACGCGCGCGTTAGTCCATATGTCGGAGTAGAGGTCGCTGGCGGGGTGGTCGGTGGAGTAGAGGGACGTGTCGTTGGGCAGCTGTTTGTAGTAGAGCGTGCCGTTGTCGGTGACGACGATGATGCGTCGGGGCAGTTCCTCGGCGTTGCCGCTGAGGAAGAGTGTGTCGTTCTCGTAGCGGAGGATCAGTCCCTCGGGCATGGACTCGCGCACGCTGTCCATCTCGTCGAAGGAGAGGGGCTCGTCCACGAAGGTGCTGTCGTCGTCGGCCTCGATGGCTACGGGAGCCGGCTCGGCGGGTTTGGTCTTGGTTCTTTTGGCGTCCGCTGCAGTCCAAGGCAGCAGGAGGGTCAGGGCTATCAGGAGGTATTGTTTCATTGTTTAAAGTGGTTCAAAGTGGTTCAAAATGGTTTGACATTGTTCAAAATGGTTCAAAGTGGTTTGACATTGTTCAAAATGGTTCAAAGTGGTTTGACATTGTTCAAAATGGTTCAAAATGGTTTAATGTAGTAGTCTGCGGATGGCGGCGAGGTGGTGGGTGTAAGTGTTGTTGCGTTCGACGGAGAGGATGCCTTGCGGGTCGATGGTCTCCACCTTGACGCGTCCGGAGCAGTGGATGATGCGCGTGTTGTCCAGCAGGATGCCGACATGGCTGATGCGTGTGCTGTCGGGTGCGTGGTCGAAGAGGGCGATGTCGCCGGCCTGCGCCTCCCTGAGGTCGCTGACGGGTTGGCCGCAAGCGGCTTGTTCGGAGGCGTTACGCGGCAGTCGGTGTCCGAACAGGGAGAGCACCACCTGCGTGAAGCCTGAGCAGTCCATGCCCATCGCGTTCTTGCCGCCCCAGAGGTAGGGGATGTTGAGGAAGAAGCGTGTGACGCGCATGAGTGTGTCCTCGTTGAGGGGTATGGGTTGTGCCGCGACCATGGCGGGGTCGATGAGGAAGGGGACGCCGAGGAGGGCGAACCGGCCGTCGTGGTAGTCGGGCAGGAGGGTGCCGGCTGTCAGGGGGAGTGTCTGGCGGTTGTTGGCGCTGACGGCATAGGCCATGGGCATCATCACGCGTGCCGTGGCGCGGCTGAGGGCGTCCTCCACCTGTGCCTGTTCGGCGTCGCTGAGCGGCGTGAGCATCTTGGCGTCGGCCCATCCTACTTGTCCGTCGTCGTCGAGGCGGATGCGTGTCCACGACGGCAGCTGCTCCAGCACGGCCGCCGTCTGGCCGAAGAGCATCTGGGTGACCTGCTCCGCCTGCTCACGCGCCTCGGCGCGGAGGGGGATGACGCTATGTAGGGCGATTACTTTCATGTCTAATCTCGGGATAGGGAGGCGCAAGCGCTTACCATACTTCCTGCGGGTGCTCGTCCGTGGGGCGCGGGTAGTCGATGGTGTAGTGGAGTCCGCGGCTCTCTTTGCGCTCGAGGGCCTGGCGGGTGATGAGGTAGCCGACGTTAATCATGTTGCGCAGCTCGCATATGTCGCGTGTCGGCCGCACACGTTTGAACAGGTCCTCCGTCTCCTCGTAGAGCAGGTCGAGCCGCTCCCAGGCGCGGCGCAGGCGCAGGTCGCTGCGCACGATGCCGACATAGGTGGACATGACCTGTCCGACCTCGCGCATGTCCTGTGAGATGAGCACCTGCTCCTCGTTGGACAGCGTGCCCTCGTCGTTCCAGTCGGGCACGTGCTCGTTGAACGCATAGTTGTCCACGACGCTCAGGCTGTGGCGTGCCGCCGCGTCGGCATAGACGACGGCCTCTATCAGCGAGTTGCTGGCCAGTCGGTTGCCGCCGTGCAGGCCGGTGCAGGAGCACTCGCCCACCGCGTACAGACGGCGGATAGTCGATTGGGCATCCAGGTCCACTTTGATGCCGCCGCACATGTAGTGCGCGCACGGGGCCACGGGGATATAGTCCTTGGTGATGTCGATGCCGATACTCAGGCACTTGGCGTAGATATTGGGGAAGTGGTGCTTGGTCTCTTCGGGGTCTTTGTGGGTGACGTCCAGGCATACGTGGTCGAGTCCGTGGACCTTCATCTCGTTGTCGATGGCGCGTGCTACGATGTCGCGCGGGGCAAGGCTCAGGCGCGGGTCGTACTTCTGCATAAACTCCTCGCCGTTAGGCAGTCGCAGTATGCCTCCGTAGCCTCGCATGGCCTCGGTGATGAGGTAGGCGGGATGGGTCTCGCCGGGGTGGAAGAGGGCGGTGGGGTGGAACTGGACGAACTCCATGTCCTTGACCGCGCCTTTGGCACGATAGACCATGGCAATGCCGTCGCCGGTGGCTATGTCGGGGTTGGTGGTGGTGGCATAGACAGCCCCCGTGCCGCCGGTTGCCATCAGGGTGATACGGCTCAGGTAGGTGTCTATCTTCTGCGTCTCGGGGTTGAGGATATAGGCGCCGTAGCACTCGATGTCCGGGGTGCGCCGTGTGACGCGTACGCCCAGGTGGTGCTGGGTGATAATCTCCACGGCGAAGTGGTTCTCCAGCACGTCTATCTGCTTGTTGGCGCGCACGGCCTGCATGAGTCCACGTTGTATCTCGGCACCTGTGTCGTCGGCGTGGTGGAGGATGCGGAACTCGCTGTGGCCGCCCTCGCGGTGGAGGTCGAACCGGCCCTCGGCATTATGGTCGAACTGCACGCCCCAGCGCACCAGTTCCTCTATCTGTGCAGGTGCATTGCGCACCACCTGCTCCACCGCGGCCGGGTCGCTTATCCAGTCGCCCGCTACCATCGTGTCGTGGATATGCTTGTCGAAGTTATCCACCAGCAGGTTGGTCACACTCGCAATACCACCCTGCGCCTTGGCCGTGTTGGCCTCGTCCAACGTGGTCTTACAGCACAACGCGATGCGGTACTTGCCCGCACGCGCCACTTTCAGTGCAAAACTCATACCGGCAACACCGCCGCCGATAATCAGAAAATCGTATCGTTTAGTCATAACAGGACGTCACTACTTGACGCAAAAAGCCCACAAAGGTACTAAATAATTTGCATTTATGCAAATAAATTGCATCTTTCGTGGCGCTATTTCCACGAAAAAAGCGTAACTTTGCATTAAAAACGCTTATGAATTACGGCTACATTCGTGTCTCAAGCGACAAGCAAACGGTTGAGAATCAGCGATTCGAAATCACTCGATTCTGCGAAAAGGAAGGACTGGCCATCGATGGCTGGATAGAGGAGACGGTCTCCGGTACCTGCATGTATTCCAAGCGGCGGTTGGGCAAACTGCTGCGCAAGGTGCGGCGGGACGACCTGATTGTCTGCTCGGAGTTATCGCGCCTCGGGCGCAGTCTGTACATGATTATGGAGATTCTCTCCCTCTGTCTGAACCGCGGGTGCCGCGTGTGGACTATCAAGGACGGCTACCGCCTCGGCAGTGACATCCAGTCCAAGGTGCTGGCCTTTGCCTTCGGCCTGTCGGCCGAGATAGAGCGGGACCTTATTAGTCAGCGCACGCGCGAAGCACTGGCGCGGTTGCGCGCGGAGGGCAAGCGTATCGGACGTGTGCAGGGCAGTCGTAACAGCCAGGAGTCGTGCATCTTGTTCAAGCACGACCGCTACATCCGGCGCCACCTGAAGATGGGCACTTCCCAGCATGAAATCAGTCGCCGGCTCCATTGCGACCGCGGCACTCTGCGCCTGTATATCCGCCGTTATATCCTCATGACCGACCCTATCCCGAAACTGATGGACGAGGTGCTGACGGATGACGAGATGCTGCCGGGCAACGGGGAGCTCCGGAATGGGGGCGATGAGACCGCCTCCGACGCCCCCTCGGCGGAGTAACCGGCTGGCGCCTGACTCGGGTAACTGACTGCTGCTCTGTCTCCTGCCCGCACAAGGGCGCGCCCCGCGCGCCCTTCTTCCCTGTGCCCCTCCGCGGAGGGGATTTATCCCGAGTTCCTCTAGTCGTTCTAGTTGCTCTAGTCATACTATTCCAACTATTTCCTCCCGCCTGCGAGGTCGATTGAAGGGGACAGGAAAGGGTCGATTCTGCTCTGCCATAGACGCTTCTGCAAACCGCTTTTGCTAACTCTATTTGGCAAATCAAAAAAAAGCAAAAAAGACTTGCATATGTCGGGAATTTGTTGTACCTTTGTATCACTTTTTCGGAAGTAAGATTGCTTAAGACAGTAAACCGTTCAGACACACTACAGCTTATGCACTTGTATTCAGAGAATAGCTTTGTCCGCACGACTCCGTTTAGGGGGAAGTGCGTTTTGTGTTTATATACGTCTGTTTCTGCGGCATAGGCCGCATGCCTTATAATGCGCGCAACTCGTTTGCGGCGCAA
>JAFUUE010000024.1 GCA_017483945.1 Paludibacteraceae bacterium
AGTGGTTTGAAGTTGTTGAGGTCGGGCGATGGCACAATCGATGAGGACGCGTCTGCAGACGCGCTCGCGGGCGCGGTCTGTGACCGAGACGGCAAGCCCGCGTCCCAGGTGGCGGGCGCGGTCTGTGACCGAGACGGGGATGGGCAGAGAGCGACCTATCACGATAGGCGAATAACGCGTCAATCACGCGTCAATCACGCGACAATCACGCGAGAAAGCTTCCCGATTGCACAGGCAGCGGGGCGAAGAGGGGCGCGGTCGATGAGGACGCGTCTGCAGACGCGCTCGCGGGCGAGCCGCCCGCGTCCCAGGTGGGGGCGGCGGGAGAGAGAGGGCGAAAGGGGAGGGAGAGGGAGTGGGAGAGGGGCGAGGAGGGGCGAGGAGGGGCGATAATTGGAGAAAAGATACGGAAAAAGAGGGGAGGTATTGCGTATGTGCATTTTTTTTTGTACTTTTGCAGGCGATATTGTGTATTTTGCATAAGAAGGGCTTGCCTATATAATAAGGAATATACAAATATCATAGGAATATCATAATTATAACATCCATAGAGATATTTATGACATCCATAGAGATATCATAGAGGCATTATAACCAATTATAACTATACAAACCTTTAATAACAACAGATTCAATGAAAAAGATTCTCTCTTTTGCAATGGCCTTGTGCCTTGCAGTGACGGCCTTTGGTGCTGATCGTGCTCACACACTGAAAGTGTACAACTGGGCAGACTACATCGACGAAGAGGTGTTGAATGAATTTCCGGCCTGGTACAAGCAGATGACGGGTGAGGATGTGGAGGTTATCTATCAGACATTCGACATCAACGAGTCGATGTTGACTCAGATAGAGGTAGGTCACGAGGACTACGATGTGATATGTCCGTCGGAGTATATCATCGAGCGCATGCTCCGTCAGGGTCTCTTGCAGAAGATAGACAAGAGCCAGATACCTGATTCGCTGCAGTATTTCGACATGGTGTCTCCGTTTGTGGTGGACAAGTTCCAGCAGATGTCAAAGACGGAGCAGGTGAGCGATTACACGGTGGGTTACATGTGGGGGACGACCGGTTTTCTGTACAATCCGAGTTTTGTGGACAAGGCAGACTTGCAGAGCTGGGGTGCGTTGCTGAATCCGAAGTTCAAGGACAAGATATTCATGAAGGACGCCTTTCGCGACGTGTACTCGGTGCTGGTATTGTATGCTTACTATGAGGACATTAAGGCGGGGAAGGTGACCCGTGCGGAGTTGGTGGAGAACATCACTCCGGAGCGTATTGCGGCCGTAGAGGACATACTGACCCGCGCCAAGGACAATATTGCAGGCTGGGAAGTGGACTTCGGCAAGGAGGAGATGACGAAGGGCAAGACGTGGATGAACTTGAGTTGGTCTGGCGATGCGCAGTGGGCTATCGACGAGGCTTCGGAGGTAGGCGTGACGCTGGAGTACATTGTGCCCGAGGAGGGTTCGAACGTATGGTTTGACGGCTGGTGCATTCCGAAGTATGCGGTCAACACGAAGGCTGCGTCGTGGTTCATCAACTACCTGTGTCTGCCGGAGAACGCTATCCGCAACATGGAGTTCATCGGTTATGTGAGTGTGATAGCCTCGCCGGAGATTATGGCGTGGGCGGACGACGAAGAGAGCAACGAGGAGACGGCTGATTTGACGTATTTCTTCGGCGAAGGCGCCGAGGCGGTTCATGCCAATCAGGTGTTCTATCCGGACGGAGCTGTGATAGCACGTTGTGCGTTGATGCACGACTGCGGAGAGCAGACGAAGGAGATGCTGGATATGTGGAACCGTGTGAAGGGTGACAACCTGGGCACGGGAATGCTGCTGTTCGTGTGCGGTGTGGTTGTTGTGATACTGGCTTTTGCTATTTATCAGATAATCAGCCGTCGGAATCGTCCAGGCAGTTCGCGCAAGCGCCGCAAATAAAGAGAAATAAATAGTACTATCTATGATACGTAAACAGGTCTTGACTGTATTGCTGGCCGTTCTGACGGCGGTCGGAGTGCAGGGTCAGGTTAGTAAGATGGAGAGCGAGTATCTCCGTTTGTCCCAGCGTTTTGAGTATCGCGACAAGGATTTGCTGCGCGACCTGAAGCTGTATCTGCGGACTTATCCGTACACGACGTACGAGGACGAGGTGCACTTCATGCAGGGCGCGCTGCAGGTGGAGCGTGGTTATTACAAGCAGGGACTGAGAGAGTTAGAGGTGACGACGTTTGATGCATTGGGTCGTTCCCACCAGCCTCAGTACCGTTTTTACCGTGGTTACGCATACCTGATGCAGCAGGACTACGAGCGTGCTTCGATATACTTCGGGATATTGGCCAAGGGCACGTCGGAATACCGTGTGAAGGGGTCGTATTACTTTGCGTACTGCCAGTACAAGCTGACTAACTACGACAAGGCGCTACCTATCTTGCTGGAGTTGGAGGACAATCCGACCTACCGGGCGACAGTACCTTATTATATAGTACAGATATACTACGCGCAGAAGCAGTACGACCAAGTGACGGAGCGTGTGGAGCGGTTGCTGACCGAGCAGCCTGAGTCGCCTAACAACGGTGAGTTGCACCGTATATTGGGCGAGATGTACTTCCACGAGGGCCGTTATACGGAAGCTATCGAGCAACTGAAGCAGTATGAGGAGTCGTTCACCAAGCAGAAGATAGAGCTGGTGCGTAACGACCTGTACCTGTTGGGTATGGCCCAATACAAGACAGAGGATTATCAGGGCGCGGTCAACACGCTGAAGCGTGTGAAGCAGCAGCGTGACACCATCTCGGAGAGCGTGTGCATGACGATGGCCAATGCGTATGTCAAACTGGGTCAGGTGGAGCAAGCGAAGCTGAACTACCGTGCGGCGATGGATTTCGGTCTGACGCCGTCCGTCCGCGAGGAGGCGACATATAACTATGCGCTGACGTCGTATCAGGCGTCCACGGCGCTGGGTGAGAGTGTGAAGGCCTTCACCGACTTCCTGCACAAGTACCCCAAGTCGAAGCATGCGACGGATATATACCGCCTGATGAGCGATGCGTTCATGCAGTCGAAGAACTACGCGTCGGCACTGCAGGCACTGGACTCGGTGCCGGACAATAACGCACAGTTGCGCAGCACCAAGCAATACCTTCGTTACCAATTAGGTACGGATGCGTTTGTGCAGGGCAAGATGGCCGATGCCAAACAGTGGATGACAGATGTGATTGAGCATGCTGAGTCGGGTGACCGTTATGCGACGGACGCTTACTACTGGCGCGCCGAGGCGGAGTACCGTCTGCGGGAGTATGACAAGAGTGTGGAGGACCTCAACACCTTCTACAGCCGTCCTGATGCGCGTCGTTCGCCCAACCATATAGCGGCGGCCTACCTGACGGGCTACACACGTTTCTCCCTGCGCGACTACCCGAACGCGAGCACGGCTTTCCAGCGTTATGTGGATGCCACTCCGTCGTCAGAGCCGACGCATGCGGATGCGCTGAACCGCATCGGCGACTGCTACTTCAACGCGCGCGACTTCAACCGTGCGGTGACCTACTACGGTCAGGTCATCAGTCTGAACGCGACGGGCAGCGATTATGCCACATTCCAGCGGGGCTATGCCCTGGGCCTGATGCGCCGCTATGACGAGAAAATCAACAACCTGCGCCAACTGGTCGCCCGCTATCCCAAGTCGGACTATGCGGATGACGGTCTGTACGAGATAGCCCGCGCGGAGTTGCAGTTGGACCATGAGCATAACGCGCTGAACGCATATGAGCAGCTGCTCAAGAACTACCCGAACAGCAACATGGCCCGCAAGGCAAGTATAGAGCGCGCCATGCTGTACCGCAGCCTGCACAACAACGAGAAAGCCATCGAGGCCTACAAGCAGACCATCAGCCGCTACCCCGCCAGCGAGGAGGCATACACGGCGCTGGACGGGCTGGAGGCCATCTATGTAGAGACGAACAACATCAACGAATACATACAGTACACCAAGCAGTTAGGCCGGCTCAACATGTCGATTACCACGAAGGAGGACTCCCTCTCGTACGTGGCCGCCGAGTTGCAATACATGAACGGCAGTTATGCGCAGGCGGTGAATGCACTGAACGGATACCTGAGCAAGTACTGCACGGGAGGTCGCTACTGCACGACGGCGCTCTACTATGCAGCAGACAGTTACTACCGCTTGGGGCAGAACGAGGACGCCCTGCGCGAGTTCCGGACACTGACCACCGTGTCGGGCAACCCCTATATGGAAGAGGCATGCACGCGCGTAGCGGAGTTGAGTTACGACAAGGGCGACTACAACACAGCGCTCGAGTATTTCTACAAGATGTTAGAGCAGGCCTCCACCCGCGAACAGACGGACGTGGCGCGTCTGGGGATACTGCGCTGCAGTTACTACCTGGAGCGTACGCAGGCGACCATCGACATCGCGGGTCAGATACTGGCAGACGAGCCTGTGGCGGACGATGTGAAGGCCGAGGCGCTGTACAACCGCGGCCGGGCGTATGTCGCCTCGCAGCAGTACGGTCTGGCCATAGTGGACCTGACTCCTATCGCTCAGGATGTACGGACGGCCACCGGCGCGGAGGCCAAGTACCTGCTGGCGCTATGCTACTATAACCTCGGTGCTTTGGACAATGCTGAGGCGGAGATTATGTCGTTCGCACAGATGAACACGACACAGCAATACTGGCTGGCCAAGGCGCTTATCCTGCTGGCAGACATCAATGTGGACCGCGGGGAGGACTTCCAGGCGCAGCAGTACCTGCTGACACTGCGGACCAACTACACACGGCAGGATGATATCTTGGACATCGTCAACCAGCGACTGGCGGCCATCAACGAACGTCAACAAGAAAAAGTGGAGGATTGATATATGAGACACCCTATAAATAAGACACTTACCATTGTGCTGGCATTTGCAGCCGGCATGATTATACCCGCAAGTCTCACGGCGCAGGACTCGGTGCTCAACCGTAATGTGACGGTGGAGCGCGATTTTCAGCCGGTTATCCAGTCGGCCGGTAAAATCAGCCTGCGCCCTCAGGCGGTGCAGACGGCGGCCCCGGAGCCTGTCAAAATGGAGTTCTCCGACTACACGACACTGCTCATGCCGGACTACAACCTCAACCCGCTTCTCAGCCAGGTGACCAAGTTCAAGAGCGGCTCGCCCTACAAGGGGACGCTGCGTGCCGGTGGCGGTTATCCGCAGACACTCTTCTACTTCGACTACCGTCACAGCGACAAGAAGCGCAACTGGCTGGACATCAGCATCCGTCACGACGCCAACTGGGGGCTCAAGACACTGGAGCAGACCTCGGTAGCCTTCGATTTCCGGCACCGCTATTCCGGCGGGCAGGTGTACATCAACCTGCTGGGCGCCAACGAGTTCTACACCCGCTACGGGCGTTACTACAACGACACGGCGCAGGCACTGATGACGACGGCGATGGTTCCCGTCAAGGGCTTCGGCGACCTGCAGGCCACGGCCGACTACACCCACGTGGGTGACCGGCAGAACGTGTGGAAGTTTGCGACGACTATCGGCGTGGAGTCAGACACGAAGGACGACCTGCGCTACGCGGTCGAGGCGGGCTACCGTCTGTTGAGCATGACGGACCTGTTCACCGAGCACCAGGTGCGTGCGAAGGCCGATATAGCGTATGTGTTCGGCGACCATAAGGTTGGCGGCATCGTCCGTGAGCAGAGCCACTTCTTCGTGGCCGATACGGCGCGTGTGGACCCGTCCACATACAACTCGCACCACGGGCTGCGCATAGAGCCTTTCTATGAGTACCTGAGCGAGCGCGTGCGGCTGCACCTGGGTGTCAACCTGGATGTCAACTTCGGGAAGGGACAGATGCTGTCCGGTTCGCCGGATATCGCCTTTGCCCCCTCGCCGAATATACTGTTCGAGGCGCAACTGGCGCCCAAATGGGCAGTGTTCTACCTGAATGCGACGGGCAGTCTGGGCTTCAGCGCCACCGACGACTACCTGCAGGCCAACCGCTATGCCGACATGATAAAGAGCATCCAGTCCAAGCACATGAGCATGTACACCCCCATCAACGCCGAACTGGGCTTCCGTTTCCGCGCCCACAGGGACCTGCTTCTGTCAGTGCATGCGGCATATACCTACCGCAAGAACAACGTCTCTTTCGCCGCAGCCATGCAGCCGACGAGCGACCCGCAGCCCTATGCATGGGACGGGTTCAAGATAGCCTATTCGAACTTCCAGCAATGGAAGATGGGTGCGACGGTGGCCTATCACTACCGCGACATCGTGGACCTGCACCTGTGGGGCGACTACTACACGAGCATGGGTGTGCAGAATGAGACGACACTGGCGACCACATGCGGCATGGGCATCACACAGGGACGTCTCTATGACCTGCCCGACTGGGAGATAGGATTCCGCATCGACGGACATATCAACCGCAACTGGATGGTCTATACGTACAACCGGTTCGCCGGCGGAGGCTGGGCGATGACCAATATTGTCAACAACTACGACTTAGCAACCGGTGCGGTCACCGTGATGGACCCGACCGTGGCCTACGACCTGACGAACCCGGCGCCGTCGGACCGCAAGCTGCCCACACTGATTGACGTGAACCTCGGCGTGCAGTATAACTACAACGACGCATTGGCGTTCTTCGCCGAGTTGAAGAATATCGCCCACCAGCGCAACACCATACACTACGGTTACGACCAGCAGGGCATCAATTTCCTGCTCGGTGTCAACTGGAGGTTTTGAGATTTTTAGTAGGAATCAAAAGTCGAAAGTCAAGTATGACACCGACTGAAATAGGACACTCCTGCCACTCTTGCGTCTGATGACGCACTCGCGGGCGAGCCGCCCGCGTCCCAGGTGAATCCTGAGTGGCACCACATAAATCGAATGAGGCTTTCGACAGACCAATCATTTAGTTCTTAGCCGCAAGGGCACGATCTAAGAATGCCATGCACCTTAGTTCTTAGCCGCAAGGGCACGATCTAAGA
>JAFUUE010000025.1 GCA_017483945.1 Paludibacteraceae bacterium
GTGGTTCTTAGAGATTCTTAGTTGTCCTTAGTCATTCACTGAGGCCCGTCGGTGTCCTTACGTTGGGGTTAGTGGCGGAGGGGGGGTGTGAGTGGGGGTGTGGAGGGGTGATGTTAAAAATAGGTGCAAAAAACTCGTATTCTTGCACATAGGATGTGTAGAAAACTTTTTTTGGCAATATGCTTGCGGGAGTGTTTTTTTTGTCGTACCTTTGCAATCGCGTTAGCTTCAAAATCGGGTATTAGGAGAGTATCCTCTTCTTGTTCGGCACAAGCGTGGCACGCGAATGCGACTTGCTGTCGAACAACGAAAGAAGTGAACTTTTTGTTGAAAGCGCGCATGCTGAAAGCAGAAAGTGCATGCTTTAACACCCCTAATTATTTACCATTTGGTCATTTACCATTTACCATTTGAGCCGGTGGAATTGAAAAATTAAGCTATTAGTACAACATACTTAACCTATAACATTTTATGGACACTTACATTGTCAAGCGCGATGGCTCCCATGAGGTATTTGCCATCGACAAAATCAAAGATGCGATAGCCAAGAGTTTTCTTGCTACGGGCTCGTTCGCGACGGAAGAGGCACTGACCTCTATTTTAGGCCATCTGCGCATCCACAGCGGTATAACAGTTGAGGAGATTCAGAATCAAGTGGAAGTGGCGCTGATGCAGGAGGGTTATTATCATGTGGCGAAGACGTATATGCTCTACCGCGCGCGTCATCAAGAGGACCGCGAGACTCAGGCCAAGTTGACCTTCCTGACCAACTATGCGGCCGCCAAGAACGCCGCCGAGGGCAGTAAGTACGACGCCAATGCGAACGTGGAGCACAAGAACATCGCGACGCTCATCGGCGAGTTGCCGAAGAGCAACTTCATCCGTCTGAACCGCCGTCTGCTGACAGACCGTATCAAGCAGATGTACGGCAAGGAGTTGGCGGACCGTTATATCTCGCTCCTGCAGCAGCATTTTATCTACAAGAACGACGAGACGAGTCTGGCGAACTACTGCGCCAGCATCACGATGTACCCGTGGCTGCTCGGCGGGACGAAGTCCATCGGCGGTAACGCGACCCAGCCGACGAACCTCAAGTCGTTCTGCGGCGGTTTCATCAACATGGTATTCATGGTGTCGTCGATGTTGTCAGGCGCGTGCGCTACGCCCGAGTTCCTGATGTACATGAACTACTTCATCGGCTTGGAGTACGGCAAGGACTATTGGAAGCATGCGGACGATGTGGTGGACCTGAGCTTGCGCAAGCGCACGATTGACCGGGTCATCACGGACTGCTTCCAGCAGGTGGTATATAGCATCAACCAGCCGACGGGTGCGCGTAACTACCAGTCGGTGTTCTGGAACATCAGTTACTACGACCGCTACTATTTTGAGTCGCTCTTTGGTGAATTCATGTTCCCCGATGGCAGCAAGCCTGACTGGGACGGTCTGAACTGGCTTCAGAAGCGCTTCATGAAATGGTTCAACGCAGAGCGTCTGCGCACGGTGCTGACGTTCCCTGTGGAGACGATGGCGTTGCTGGCGGAGAACGGCGATGTGAAGGACAAGGAGTACGGTGATTTCACGGCGGAGATGTATGCCGAAGGGCACTCTTTCTTCACCTATATCAGCGACAACGCGGACTCGCTGTCGAGCTGCTGCCGTCTGCGTAACGAGATTACGGACAACGGGTTCAGCTACACGCTGGGTGCCGGCGGTGTAAGTACCGGTTCGAAGTCGGTGCTGACCATCAACCTCAACCGCTCAATCCAGTACGCCGTACGCAACAACATCCCGTACCTGGCTTATGTAGAGGAAGTGGTGGACCTGATGCACAAGGTACAGTTGGCCTACAACGAGAACCTGCTGGAGTTGCAGAAGAAAGGTCTGCTCCCGCTGTTCGACGCCGGCTACATCAATATCGGGCGTCAGTACCTGACTATCGGTGTGAACGGACTGGTGGAGGCCGCGGAGTTCCTCGGCATGCAGATTACGGACAACGAGGAGTACGCGACCTTCGTGCAGGACGTGCTCGGCGTTATCGAGAAGCTCAACAAGCAATACCGCACCAAGACCGTCATGTTCAACTGCGAGATGATTCCTGCAGAGAACGTGGGTGTTAAGCACGCCAAGTGGGACAAGGAGGACGGCTATGCCGTGCCGCGCGACTGCTACAACAGCTATTTCTACAAGGTAGAGGACACGAGCATCAACGTGATAGACAAGTTCCGTCTGCACGGGCGCAAGTATATCGAGCACCTGACCGGCGGTTCGGCACTGCACTGCAACCTGGAGGAGCACCTGAGCAAAGAGCAGTACCGCCAGTTGCTGCGCATCGCCGCCCAAGAGGGATGCAACTACTTCACCTTCAACATCCCGAACACGGTATGTAACGACTGCGGTCATATCGACAAGCGGTACCTGAAGGCCTGCCCCAAGTGCGGCAGTGAGAACTTGGACTACCTGACCCGTATCATCGGTTACATGAAGCGCGTGAGCAACTTCAGCGCCGCCCGTCAAGTAGAGGCAGCCAAGCGCTACTATGCCGACGGCGAATGCGTCAAAGCATGATGAAGTTTGCATCCTATGACATAGTCTTTCAGGAGGTTCCGGGTGAAGTGACATTGGCAGTCAATATCACGGGCTGCCCCAATCGCTGCCCCGGTTGTCACAGCCCTCACCTATGGGCAGACGACGGAATAGAACTGGACAAGCAGGCTCTGACGGGCCTGCTTGCTGACTATGGGCGGGGGGTGACGTGCGTGGCCCTGATGGGCGGTGACGCCACCCCCGGCGAGGTCTATGAACTGGCCCAATGGATTAAGCAACAGGGGTATAAGTCGGCGTGGTACTCCGGCCGGGACAAGTTGCCGGGCGACTGCCCGACCGGTCGGTTTGACTATATCAAGGTGGGTCCCTACATCGAGCACCTGGGCGGACTGAAGTCGCCCACGACCAACCAGCGGATGTACCACGTCGCGGCGGACGGGACGCTGGAGGACATAACGTACAAACTACAAACACACAGATAATATGGATTTTCTGACGGATTTATTTATTCGGCCGGGCATCACCCAGACGCTCCTGCTGCTCACTCTGACCATTGCGCTCGGACTGTTCTGCAGCGAGAAGCTCAAGATCAAGCAGTTCGGGCTCGGCGTGACGTGGATACTGTTTGCCGGTATTCTGATTTCCGCCCTTGGGGCGCAGGTTGATACCAAGGTGGCCGGCTTTGCCAAAGACTTCGGACTGATACTGTTCGTGTACAGTATCGGTTTGCAGGTCGGTCCCTCGTTCTTCTCCTCGCTGGGTCAAGGCGGACTGCGGCTGAACCTGCTGGCGGCTTCGGTGGTGGTGCTGGGCTGCTTGTGCACGGTGGTGCTGCACTTCATCACGGGTGTGGATATGGCAACGATGGTAGGCGTCATGTCCGGCGCCGTGACCAATACGCCTTCTCTCGGTGCTGCGCAGCAGGCTTTTGCGGACCTGTTCGGCGAGGCTAATCCGACGATAGCCACGGGCTATGCCGTTGCGTACCCGCTGGGCGTTATCGGCATCATCCTGAGCATCGCGGCTATCCGCTGGATAGGGCGTGTGAGCCTGAAGGATGAGGAGCAGAAGCTGCAGGAGACCGAGCAGAAGACCGCGCAGCCCGTGTGCGTGGATATCCAGCTCGATAACCCGCGTATCATGGATATCACGGCGCAGGAACTCAAGCGCTTGTGTCCGGTTGAGTTCGTGCTGTCACGCGTTATCCACGCGAACGGTGAGGACGAGATAGTGGACGAACAGACCCGCTTCGGGTCGGGCGACACCATTCGCGTGCTGGTGCTGCCCGAGCACTTGCCGACACTGGAGCTGCTCGGCAATGCCAAGGAGCATAAACTGCGCTCGAACGAGGACTCCCAGCACCTGATATCCAGACGTATCGTAGTGACCAAGCCCGAATGGAACGGCAAGCGCATCGGTAACATCGACCTGCGCGGCAAGTACCATGTCACACTCACACGTGTCAACCGTGCGGGTATAGACCTGTTGGCTACTCCGAACCTGGTGCTGCAACTGGGTGACCGCATCGTGGTGGTGGGCGACAAGGACGACGTGCAACGCGTGGGTGACATCTTCGGCAACGAGTTGAAGCGGCTGGATGTGCCTAACCTGCTGCCTATCTTCCTCGGTATCGGACTCGGTATCATATTGGGTATGTTGCCGTTGCCTATACCGGGCATGTCGCAGCAGTTCAAGTTGGGTCTGGCCGGTGGTGCACTGATTGTGGCGCTGCTCATCGGCCGTTTCGGTCCCTACTACCGTCTGGTGACTTTTGCGACCACTTCGGCCAACCGCATGCTGCGCGAGGTCGGCCTGGCTCTGTTCCTGGCAGCGGTCGGTCTCGGTGCCGGTTCGACCTTCATCCCGACCATCATGGACGGCGGTTACATGTGGATATTATACGGATTCCTGATAACGGTAGTGCCGCTGTTGCTGGTTGGTTTTGTGGGGTATAAGCTGATGCATATCAACTATTTCACGATAGCCGGCATGCTCTCGGGTTCGATGACCGACCCTCCGGCACTGGCTTATTCGTCCGCGCTGAGCGACAACAACGACCAGGCCTCAGTCGCCTATGCGACGGTCTATCCGCTGACGATGTTCCTCCGCGTGATGGCGGGTCAGTTGATGATTATCCTCGCTTGTTCATAAGTCGGTAGGGGCGCGGTCTGTGGCCTGCAGAGGCGCGGCTGATGCCGCGTTCGCGGGCGAGCCGCCCGCGTCCCAGGTGGCAATCGTGGCCTATTCGGGCGGGTCAGGTAACGGTCAGGTAACGGGTGCGTTCAGCGAGGGGTTCCCAAAGCTGACCCGAAGCTGACCCGAAGCTGACCCGAAGCTGACCCGAAGCTGACCCGAAGCTGAGAGACGGAAAAGGCTGACTTTCAGGGTGCTGAATGGGTCAGGTCTGTTCCAGGTCTGTTCCAGGTCCGTTAGGGGGGCTGAGTTTGAGCCGGTTAGCGCATGTTTTTCCAAAAAAAATGCGCCAAGTGTTGCGGCATTGGAAAAGATTTTGTAACTTTGCAGGACATAAGCGCTGTACGCCCCGGAGAACGTCGGGAAAGCGTCGGCCTGAGAAGAAGAACACATAAAACCCTAAAAAACCATTACCATGAAACGTTCTATTCTGCTACCTTTGGGCATCGCATGCACGGTTGCACTGTGCCTGTCAAGTTGCGGTAATTCTACCCAAGTAAGTATGCGTCAGGTTGTTACAGGCGAGCCCATCATGCCTGCCCTGATGGGTGCCGACTCCACGCACGTTGTTTTCACGGACTATGTTCCGTCGCTGGTCAAGGGAGGCTTTGACCAAGTATGGATAGACAATCTGAACTGCTCGGAATATGTTGAGCGTGTGGATATTGCCAACGACATGATAGCCGAGCCGGATGCCGCTCCGCGTGTGCATCTGCTGTCTTTCAATCGCGGTTCGGACTGGGTGTCCGTGCCGGTTCTGCCCCATTGCGCCCGTCAGCAGGGTCTGTACACCTGCGGCGCCGATGCAGACCATATCTACCTGAGTTTCAAGAATCAGCCTGCTTATGTCAACTGGACCATGTTCTGGCAGAACAGCTGTATCGAGTTCGAGCAGCCGACCGCTCCGGCCGAATCGGGCATGTGGGTACTCCCCTTCCCCGCCGAAGCGCGCGGGCACCAGGGCCGCTCCTATATCCGCATCTACGCGACCGACTCGGATGTGCTGTACAACGACGTGCTCATTCCTCTGCAAGACGGCGCGGTAGTGACCGATGCGTCGCAGTTGACCCGCCACGATGCGCAGGCACAGGTGCTCTACTCGCTGATGGTGGACCGTTTCATGAACGGCAACACGGCCAATGATGCCAAACTGAACGACCCCGAAGTGCTGGATATCGTTGACTACCAAGGCGGTGACTTCGCCGGTATCACGCAGAAGATAGAGGCGGGCTTCTTTGACGAACTGGGTGTGAATACACTGTGGATAAGTCCTATCACGCAGAACCCGTGGGACGCATGGGGCCGCTACGACTTCGAGTCTGCGGGCACGGCCGACGACGGGACGCCGCTCTACAAGAACAAATACGACCCGACACGCCCCTATTCGCGCTTCTCCGGCTACCACGGCTACTGGCCTATCTATGCCACACGCGTGGACAAGCGCTTCGGAACGGACGAGGAACTCCGCACGTTACTCGCTACGGCGCATGCGCACCAACTGAATGTTATCCTGGACTATGTGGCCAACCACATGCATATCAACTCGCCGACGCTGCAGGCACATCCCGACTGGATGACCGACAGCATCCTGCCTGACGGCCGTCGCAACTTCGAGTTGTGGGACGAAGCCCGTCTGACAACATGGTTCGACCGGCATATCCCGTCGCTGGACCTGGAGCGCGAGGACGTCTATGAGCCGATGACCGACTCGGCCCTGTACTGGCTGCAACAGTTTGATTTTGACGGCTTCCGCCACGATGCATGCAAGCATATCCCCGAGGTCTATTGGCGCACCCTGACGCAGAAGATGAAGACCCGCTACCCGAACCGCCCGCTGTGGATGATAGGCGAGACCTACGGCAGTCCGGAGCTTATCGGCTCGTACGTGAAGAGCGGCATGCTGAATGCCCAGTTCGACTTCAACGTCTATTTCACCGCCATCAACGCCCTGGGCGACGAGGGTAACATGCGCGACATCAACCGCGTGGTGCTGGAGAGCCTCGGCGCGTATGGTTCGCACCACACCATGGGCAATATCACCGGCAACCACGACCAGATACGTTTTATCTCGCTGGCGGGCGGCGACCTGACCGAGCGCGAGCGTTACTACAACAACGGCAAGGAAGCCGGTTGGACCCGCGACGTGACCGTTGGTGACACGGCCAAGGCCTACAAAGTGGCGCTGCTGCTGCATGTGCTCAACCTGACCATCCCCGGCGTGCCCTGCATCTACCAGGGTGACGAATACGGACAGAGTGGCGCGAATGACCCCGACAACCGCCATATGATGCGCTTCGACGGTTATAACGAGCACGAAACTGCCCTGCGCGCAGAAGTGCAGCAACTCATCGCAATGCGTCGCAGCAGCCTGCCGCTGCTCTACGGCGAGTACATCCCCATCTATGCCGACGAGGACATACTGGCCTATGAGCGCGTCTATATGGGCGAGAAAGTGACCGTGGCGCTCAACAGTTCGGACAAGGAACAGGACAGCCCGCTGGGCAAACTGGCGCCCTACAGCTACCGCATCGAGCAGGCGGCTGTAGCACACAACGCAGAATAACATCCAACTCTATACTCTACACACATGCTGAAGACTATCTTACTGACTATCACCACCCTACTGAGCCAATGGCAGTTCGCCCCGGAGCAGGAGGCACATCAGATGCCTGCTCCCGACGCGCCTGTCTGGCAGGAGGTGCGCATCCCGCACGACTGGGCCATCACCACACCGTTTGACCGGCAGAACGACCTGCAGGAAGTGGCTGTCGTTCAGAACGGAGAGACCACTGCTACCGCCAAGACCGGCCGTAGCGGCGGCCTGAACTGGATGGGAGCGGCGTGGTATCGTTGCACCCTGCCTGCGGCTCTGCTGCGTGATACGAGTAGGATATACACCTTATATATAGACGGCGCCATGTCACATGCGCGCGTCTATGCCGACGGCCGGCCGGTCGGCGGCTGGGAGTACGGGTACAACGCCTTCGAGGTGGACCTGACACAGGCCGTTCGGCGCAAGGCTCCCGGACAGGACATAACGCTGGCTATCCGATTGGAGAACTTCCCCGAAGCCAGTCGCTGGTATCCGGGTGCAGGTCTCTATCGCACTGTCAGTCTGCGCAGTAGCCACCGCACCCACATCCCGCTATGGGGCGTATGCGTGCGCACGCCTGAGGTGAGTGAGCAACAGGCACTGGTCACATGCGATATCGAAGTGGCTCATCCTGTGGCGGGGATGCAGGTGGAGACACATATCTACCGCGACGGGCGGCATGTAGCCTCCGCTCCTGGACGTTTTGCACAGGTCCGGGTTAACCGGCCTGCACTCTGGTCGCCTGAGAATCCCGCTCTATACGAGGCACATAGCCTTATCCTGAAAGACGGTGCCGTGTTGGACTCCTGCGTCACACGATTCGGCATACGCAGCATCTCCTATACCTTGGAGAAGGGTTTTGCCCTGAACGGACAGCCGCGTAAGTTCCGCGGCGTCTGCCTTCATCACGACCTCGGTCCGCTGGGTGTGGCCGTCTATCCGGACGCCATTCGGCACCAACTGACCCTACTCAAGGACATGGGCTGCGATGCGGTGCGGACGAGTCATAACATGCCTTGTAGCGAGCTGGTTGCGCTGTGCGAAGAGATGGGGCTCATGCTAATGATAGAACCGTTCGACGAATGGACTCGCGCCAAATGCCGCAACGGATACACCAATTGGTTTGACCAATGGGCCGAGCGCGACATGACCAACATGATACGCCATTTCCGCAACTCGCCCGCGCTCGTCATGTGGAGTATCGGCAACGAGGTCTGGGAGCAGACGCTGGAGGAGGGCAAACCCATCGCGGCATGGCTGCAGAACATATGCCACCGCCTGGACCCGACACGTCCCGTCACCTGCGGCATGGACCAGGCCTACAGCGTCATACGGAACGGTTTTGCCAAGCAACTGGACATACCCGGCTTCAACTACCGCACGGGACGTTACCTCGAGGCGCACGACAGCCTGCCCGGCCAACTCATCCTCGGCAGCGAGACAGCATCCACCGTCTCCTCGCGCAACACCTACCATTTCCCCGTCGTCATCGCGCCGAACAACCTGCATGACGACATGCAGTCAACGGGTTACGACGTGGAGTACTGCCCGTGGTCGGGTCTGCCCGAGCAGGATTTTCAGTTGCAGGACGACTACGACTGGACTATCGGTCAGTTCGTCTGGACGGGCTTTGACTACCTGGGCGAACCGTCGCCCTACGACACGGATGCGTGGCCGAGCCATAGCTCCTACTTCGGCATCATCGACTTAGCCTCGCTGCCCAAGGACCGCTACTACCTCTACCGCAGTCAGTGGAACAGCCATTCCCCCACCCTGCACATACTGCCCCACTGGACATGGCCCGGGTGCGAAGGACAAGTGACGCCCGTCTATGTCTATACCTCCTACCCCGAGGCCGAGCTCTTCGTCAACGGGCAGAGCCAAGGGCGCTTGCGTTTTGCTACGCCCGAGGAGACTGAGCGGTTGCGCAAGGGCGAAGTCATCCCCGGCGTGAGCCGCATGCCCGAGGTCGGCACCTTTGACATACCCGACTGGGGCAGCGCGCCGCGGCCCGAACTGCTGCCACGCTACCGGCTCATGTGGCACGACGTGACCTACCGGCCCGGCGAGATAACCGTTGTCGCCTATGACAAGAACGGGCGTCCGGCCGAACGGCAGACCCTCCGCACCGCCGGCAAGCCACACCACCTGCAGGCCACATGGGCCAACCGCGACGAGCCCACGCAGGACAACCTGTGCTACCTGACCGTCAGCGTCGTGGACAAGGACGGCAACCTCTGTCCGCAGGCGGACAACAACATCATGATACAGGTGCAGAACGGCGAAGTCCTCGGCATGGCTAACGGCGACCCGACATGCCTCGACCCCTTCCAAACAGGCGACAGCATGCATGCCTTCCACGGGCAATGCACCTTCATCGTCCGCCGAGCCGGCGATACACCCACACGCGTCATCCTCACCACGCCCAAAGTGCGCTCCTGCAGAATACTCTTATAATCACCAAAATAAACCACAATGAAGAAACTTATTCTTTTCGCATTGACCGCATGCACACTGGCGGCGTGCGCCCCGAAACAAGAGGCTCCCAAGCGCCATACCGCATGGGCCTACGATGCCACTATCTACGAGTTGAACACCCGTCAGGCCACGCCCGAAGGCACTTTCCAAGCCGCAGAGGCACTGCTCCCGCAACTGCGCGAGAACGGCATAGACATCATCTGGGTCATGCCGTGCCAGCCTATAGGCGTCATCACACGCAAAGGCTCACTCGGTAGCTACTACTCCATCATCGACTACTGCGCCATCAACCCTGAGTTCGGCACACGCGCCGACTTCGAGCATTTCCTCGCCACGGCACACGACCTGGGATTCAAAGTCATCCTCGACTGGGTCGCTAACCACACCGCGCCCGACAGCGAGTGGACCAAGAACGACGGCTGGCACTACCGCGACAGCCTCGGCAACCTCATGGTGCAATACGACTGGACCGACATCAGCAAACTCAACTATGACAACCATGACATGCGCGACGCCATGCTCCGCTCCATGCGCTGGTGGATGGACACCATCGGCATCGACGGCTTCCGCTGCGACGTGGCCGGCGAAGTGCCCACCGACTTCTGGAACTGGGCAATGGGCGATATCCGACGCGACTATCCCGACATGTTCACACTGGCCGAGGACGAGGATAAGGCGCAGGAACTCACCGAGTCAGCCTTCGACATGTACTATGGATGGGAACTGCACCACCTCATGAACGATGTCGCACAGGGTACCAAGACCGTCGAAGACCTCTGGGCTTATTTCCAGAAATGTGACACCACACTCCGCCCCGAGGCTATCCGCATGAACTTCACCAGCAACCACGACGAGAACTCATGGAGCGGCACCGAATATGAGCGTATGGGAGACGCGGCACACCTCTTTGCCGCATTCACCTATGTCGTTCCCGGCATGCCGATGATCTACACCGGCCAGCTCAGCGGTAACCACCACCGGCTCGCTTTCTTTGAGAAAGACCTCATCGATGTGGTCGAGGATGCACCCGAACGCGGTCTCTACCAGTGGCTTAACCAACTCCGCGCCGACAACCCCGCCCTCTACAGCAACGAACTCGGAGCACCCATGCTGCGCGTACCTGCGGATAATGACGCCGTCTTTGCCTGCGCTCGCCAACTGCCCGGACGCCACGGCAACACCGTCCTCGCCGTCATGAACATGTCCGCCGACCAACAGGAGGTCACTCTCCAACTCGACCCCGCGCTCCAAGGCGACTTCCGCAAACCCTGCGGCAAGACCATCACTCTCGGCGAAGAATTCACATGCAAACTCGCTCCCTGGAGCTTCAAAATACTCACACGTTGATGCAAATCAAGTCTTTCTGCTTCAATCCCTACAGCCAGTGCACCTACCTCGTCTATGAGCGGGACCAGGCGTTGCTGATTGACGCAGGCATGTACTCGGATACAGAACAGGAACGCCTTCGGGCGTTCCTGTCTGCTATGCATCTCCGGCCGGTGGGCGTGCTCATCACACATACCCACCCCGACCATGTCTGCGGACTCCGGCAACTCTGCCGTGACTATCCTCTGCAACCCGTCATCTTCCCAGCCGAAGGAGCGCTCGACCTGCCCGAGCCGTTCCGCATACGGGCCATCCGTACACCCGGACACAAGGAAGACTGCGTCTGCTATCTACTGGAGAATACTGTTTCTCTCGTTGATGAGCGTCCCTTCGCCGACGACTCCGAGTCGTATCCGCCTATTTTATTCAGCGGAGATACGCTCTTCCGCGAGTCCGTCGGGCGAACCGACCTGCAGGGAGGAGACATGTTCCTGTTGCAACAATCGCTCCAGCGCCTCTGCGACCTGCCAGACAATACGTTTGTCCTGCCCGGACATGGCGCACCGACCACTATCGGACACGAACGGCGCTTCAATCCCTGGCTGTGAGATTACTCCAGACAGGCATCCAGCGCCGCTTCTATCGCCGCGCGGTCCATCTTCTGACCGATGAATACTAACTTCTGCATTCGGTCACCGTACTGCTCGTCCCAATCGCGCTGCAGTTGCTCCTCACGGGCCATCAACTGCATCAACTCCTCTTTCGGCATCGTCGCATACCACTGACCGGCATTCTGCAACTTCACCTGACGCCCGGCCTGCTCGAACACATAGCACGTGTCGTATTCGTCGGAGAAATAGCACATCCCCTTTGCGCGGATGACCGACTTCGGCCAGTGACGAGCCACGAACTCATCAAACCGCCCCAGGTTCATCGGCCTACGGCGGCACCAGACAAACGTGCCAATCCCGTATTCCTCCACTTCCCCACCCTCGTGCTCATGGTCATGGTGGTGATGATGCTCATGGTCATGATGGTGGTGCTCATGTTCGTGGTGGTGATGGTGCTCATGTTCCTCTTCCTCGTCTTCTTCGTCCTCGTGGTCGTCATGCACCTCGTCTCGGTCCTCGATATGTTGAATCCATGCTGCCGAACCGGCCACATCGTCAAAGTCAAACATGCCCGTCCCTACGATGCGGTCCAGGTCCACCGCACAGTAATCGCACTCGATGATTGCCGCCTTAGGTTGGATGGCACGGATAATCCGGCGGATACGTTCTTTCTCCGAAGCACTCACTTCCGACACTTTGTTCAGCAATATGATGTTGCAGAACTCTATCTGCTGAATAATCAGGTTCTCGATGTCATCCTCGTCTAAGGTTGTGCTCATCAGCGCTTGCCCCTCGCGGAACTCATCCCGCAGACGCAGCGCATCCACCACCGTCACTATGCAATCCAAACGAGGTACACCGTCTTTCGCATACTGAGGAGCCATCGACGGTATGCTGCATATGGTCTGCGCTATCGGAGCAGGCTCGCATATGCCGCTCGCCTCTATCACGATGTAGTCAAAACGCCCCTGAGACACGATGTCATGCAACTGCTCCACCAGGTCCATCTTCAGCGTACAGCAGATACAACCGTTCTGCAACGCCACCAGACTATCATCCTGCTGACGAACCACGCCGCCTTTCTGTATCAGGTCCGCATCTATATTCACCTCGCCTATATCATTCACTATCACAGCAAAACGTATTCCGCGGCGGTTGTTCAGTATCGCATTGACCAGTGTGGTCTTCCCGCTGCCCAAATAACCCGTGAGCAGCAATACGGGTACTTCCTTTATTTCCATATCTCTTGTTTTTTAGGACTATATTTGTATGTCTTGTTTTCGACCTGCAAAGGTACAACAAATATTTCATTTTCGCAAATCGCATCCTATTAAATATATAAATTCCATTTAGGAACGCCATTTTTTATGGAAGGGAGATACAGGGGAGCACCCGTATTTTCCCTTGGGATTTAGTCCGAACACCAGCGGGCCTCGGTGAATGACTAAGGACAACTAAGAATCTCTAAGAACCACTAACGAAACGCCGGGGCGATTTGGAACAATTGAAAGAAAAACGCTTTGCACTTTTTGCACTATTTGCACTTTGAAGGTGGTAGAAGGTGGTTTAAAATGGTTCAAAATGGTTCAAAATAGTTTAAGGTTGTTTAAAATGGTTCAAAATAGTTTAAGGTTGTTTAAAATGGTTCAAAATAGTTTAAGGTTGTTTAAAATGGTTGAAGATGGTTGAAAGTGCAGAAAGTGCAAAAAGTGCAAGGCAAATAATTAAAAAATGCACCGAGGTATTGCGTATGTGCAATTTTTGTAGTACTTTTGTAGTCGCTATCGGTGCCGGGAAGCAGGTGCGAATCCTGCACAGACCCGCTGCTGTGTTTCGCAATCGACCCTCAGATTCTATTGTCACTGCCCTGTCGGGTGGGAAGGCATGAGGCAAGAGCGATGAGTCAGAAGACCGACCGATAGCATACGAAGTCGTTAGCCTGCTCTCGAGGATTAGAGCCACGACGTGCATAAGGATTTGCTATACATATTAGTAGTATTGTCGGTGTCCGGCCTGTGGGGTTGTGCACCGGATGAGCCGTATAACCTGCCGAAGGGGGAGTCTGCGTACCTGCACCGAGTACTGGAGTATTGTCCGGCTCCGGGGCAGTTCGTGAATGTACTGCCGGAATATGAGGCGGGAGACGATGCCTCGTCCATGGCAGCCAAGTGCACGGCGGCACTGGCCGATAACGCGCGCGGAACGGTGACGCTCGGCGGTTGGGGCGGCTATATGACTTTTGCGTTTGACCATCCGATACGCAACATCGCGGGTGAACGCGATTTCAGCATTTCCGGTAATGCTTTCACGATGAACGGCAACGCGGCCTACGGTTCGTCGGAACCGGGTATCGTGCTGGTATCGCGCGATGTGAACAAGAACGGCATGGCAGACGACGAATGGTATGAGTTAGCAGGCAGTGAGTATGCTTCGCCCGAGACGGAGCACTTCTACACCTATACTTATACACGCGCAGGCGACACCGTGCGTAACGCGTTCCATAAGCAGCCGTATTACCCGGAGTGGTACGGCGATAGTTGCACGTTCACGGGTTCGCTGCTGGCTGTGCATCAGGAGCGTGTCAGCAACCAGTACGTGGTGCGCACACCGGACTACGGATATGCAGACAACAAGCCCAACACAGACACCACGGGTATCGGTATGGACATCGGTTGGGCAGTTGATGCCGGAGGGCGAAGCGTGTCCCTACCCTATATCGACTTTGTGCGTGTCTATACGGCCGTGCAAGACTGCAACGACATCACCGGCGAACTGTCCACCGAGATTACCGGCGCCGAGGATTTGCATTGGCGGAACTAGGCTTCGCCTAGATTTAAGATTCAAGATTTAAGATTACGACAAGACACTATTATATAACCAATTAAAACTATTTATTTATGAAGAAATCTATCCTTTTTGTAGCTGCATTGGCACTGGCAATGGGTGCCACAGCGGAGACCTACAAGATGGGTTGGTCCACGTTGAGCGGTATGCCTAATTATGCACCGCACTACGAGAACGACGTATGGGACCAGCTCTACAATGACTCAACCGAGCAGTTCATCTCGTTCAACGAGGGCAAGATGCTTGCTTCGCACCTGCCCGGCGGCAATTCTTATGATGGAATGTCGTGGGAAGGCTTCACACTGAGCCGTGTGGCTTCCGACTCGATATCGGCGTACGCTTGCATGGACAAGGGCGGTGTGGCCGGCGAGGGCAGTCCGTTCCTGGTAGGCTATTTCTCGGAGTACTACGTGTACACTAACGAGGAGGAGTTGCCGTCAAGCAACATCATCTACTTCGACAGCCTGTACTACCCCGTATCGCTGTCTGTCAACCAGATTACCTCTGTGTATGAGAACCTGCTTCACGGCAACGCCTATTCACGTGCTTTCACCGAGAATGACACGCTGCGCCTGATTATCGCCGGACTGACGGAAGATATGGAGGCCAGTGAGGCGAAGGTCATTGTTCCGATGGCCGAGGGCACAACCTTCCTACAGCACTGGCAGGAGGTGGACCTGTCCTCGCTGGGACAGTGCGTGGGATTGGTATTCACCATGACGAGCACCGATATGAGCTACGGCATGATGAACACACCGGCCTACTTCGCGCTGGATGGTGTAACTATCTCCTCCGAGCCTGCAAGCGTGGAAGAGCGTGCACTGATAGCCATGAATTGGGCCACCGTAGAGGGCAATACCCTCCAGTCCTCAGTTATTGAGTTCACGGCTGACGGTGTATGGAGCAACACGTACGACGACTTTGACGAGCAGGCCTTCATTGTTGATGACCGCTTTGCATTCTATCACCTGATGAGCGGTAACTCGTGGGGTGGCATGTCTTGGGAAGGCTTCACCATCAGCAAGAAGGCCACTGACACAGACGACCAGTTCGCTTGCGCCGCCAAGGGCGGTCTGGCCGGCGAGGGCAGTCCTTTTGTCGTGGGTTATTTCTCGGAGTACTATGTTATGCCTCAAATGGGTGTTCCCTCTAACTGCATCGTTGCTCTTGCCGAGACCTACTACCCCACCGAGATATCTATCTGCCAGAGCGCACGCACACTGTCTTCGTTGCAGAACGGCGACACTTATGCCCGTGCCTTCACGGAGCAGGACACACTGACTCTCCATATCCAAGCCATAGATGCCAAGCTCAATGTGCTGAAGCAGAAGGACTATGTGCTGGCAGCCGGCAGAGATTTCAATACCGGTTGGGAGACTGTGGACCTTTCGGAACTGGGTGCATGCAACGGTCTGGCCTTCACGATGAGCAGCACCGACGTAGGATTGTGGGGCATCAACACCCCGACCTATTTCGCACTGGACGGACTGACTATCAGCACGGAAGCTCCTCAGATTGAGGAGGCCGTAGAGGCTGTAGAGGAAGAAGTTCGTGCCACGAAGGAGTTGCGCAACGGCCGCGTTGTTATCCGCCGTGGCGAGCAACTGTATGACATCACCGGTCAGGTGATTCGTTAAGCAGGCACAGATTATAATACTAAGCAACGGCTTCCGATAAACGGAGGCCGTTGCTTTTGTTATCTCTTTAGGCTCCGCTCTCCGAAAAAGAACTTTCGTAAACTCAAGTTTTTTTTCGGGGGCCATGCGGTACGGGTTTGATACGGACAATGTCTAGGATTGCTACGGGTCGCGTTCGACTCTCTCGCACACGGACTGCCGCAAAGCGGCATTAAGTGCTCGAGGCCTCCGCTCTCCGAAAAACAACTTTCGTAAACTCAAGTTTTTTTTCGGGGGCCATGCGGTACGGATTTGATACGGACAATGTCTAGGATTGCTACGGATTTGTACGGGTCGGGGATGGGATATAATAGGGGTGGCTAATAGAGGGAGAGCAATAGAAAAGCAATAGAAAAGCAATAGAAGAGCTAAAGAAAAGCAATAGAAGAACTAAAGAAAAGCAATAGAAGAGGACTAATGGGTGAACATGAGGCCGAGGTACAGGCGGGGGCCGGTGGGCATGGTCAGTTCGTTGTGGTGGAAAGCCAGCATCCAGTCAAGGCGGAAAGTGAGGTGCAGCTTGCGTGTCATACAATAGTCACAGCCGACATAAGGGGTGACGTAGAAGAAACTTTGCTTATGGAAATAGGAGTCGCTCTGGCGTTCCCATGTGTCTTGGTCTCCGTCGAGCATATAGAGCGAGCGCATTGCCCCTCCTCCCATGGCGGCACCGACATAGGGCCACGCCTTGTCCATCCGCCAGCAGGCATCGGCCAACACACCGCCACAGCCGATACGCATATAACTGCCCGGGCGAAGCATGTCCCGATTGTCCATCAGGCCGCTATACATGGTCGAGACGAAGCCCTCGAATCCCGTGCGCAGGTGCTTCCACAGATGCACACGCAGCGCGCCGCCGATGCCGAACAGGGCACCTTGGGGACTATAGGAGCGTCCATCCGCCGCCACCGGTGCGGCCTTGTCCGTGCCGAACAGGTAGCCGGTATGCAGCATCATTCCGCCGGAGAAGCCCTGATAGACTCGCCGAGGGACGGTGTCATTCACTTCGCCGGCTTGTACGGGCAGCAGGAGCAGGCTCAGGAAGAGAGCAGTCAGGAGCAGTATCTTATATCGCATCATTCCAAGTTGGTTATCAGGGTAACAGGACCAGTCGCAGTCCGATATAGGGTGTGGAGACGGCGGGACTCAGGGACTGTGCGGCCGTGGAAAGGCGACAGCGCTCTTCCGCATCCATCCACGATCCGCCACGCACCGTACGGTCGGCCGTCCATTCGGCGACATTGCCGGACATATCATACAGATTGAGTTCGTTCGGCTGCTTGGTCGCCACGCGATGCGGGCGTCCCTTGCTATTGACGGCCGTCCAGGCGACCTTGTCGGAGATATTACCTCCGGCGTAGAGTTGCCCTACGGAGTCGGTGAGATAGGCCGTATAGTCAAAGAGCGTGGCGTCCTCTTTGTCCTTGAGCAAGTGCTCGTTACCGACGAGCATGCCCAAGAAGGCGTTGGTGTTCTTGCGTGCTTTGCGCTCGGCGTGGGTGGACTGTTTGGGGCGTGCGGCACGTATGGCAGCCGAGTCGGCCGCGGTCAGGAGCGGCCGATAGCGCAGGCTGTTCTGCCCGCCCCGCGCCGCATATTCCCACTCGGCATCCGTAGGCAGGCGGAAATGGCAGGAGGAGAGGTTGTTGAGTTCGGCAAGGAAGAGACAGCAGTCATTCCACGAGACGCCTTCGACCGGTCTTCCGATACCCCGGCGTGCCGAGGGATTGGCGTGCATGACGCTGCGCCAGAGCGCTTGCGGGACCTCGGTCTCGGCGATGTAATAAGGCGCAGTGACGAGTGAGTCGGCCGCAGGCGTGACGAGCCGGAAGCGGAGCCTATGTCCGGCGACCTTGACGGTACGCTGCTCGGGCAGAATGACGGGGACAGCAGGGTCCTGCGCTGTCGTGTCGGACATGGCGAGGCGCATGCCGCAGTCGTAGAACGTATAGTCCTGTTCGCGTCCCTGTCGGGCGGACAGGCGCACGTTATCTGCCGCATTATCCCAACTGCCGCCACGGACGACTCGACGTGTACCCGTAGCGGGTCCCTGCGGATTGACCTGCAGCGTATCGGCATAGAGGGAGAAGAAATCGCCACACCACTCCCAGACATTGCCCGTCATATCGTAGATTCCCAGTCCGTTAGGCTGCTTCTGCGCGACGGTATGTGTGCGGCTTCCGCTGTTGGAATAGACCCATCCGACGAGTGTGGCATCGTTGTCCCCCGCATAGCGTGTGCGCGAGGGCTTGCGTCCTCCGCGCGCCGCATATTCCCACTCGGCTTCGGAGGGCATGCGGAAAGTGAGTCCGGTGATGCTATCCAGTGTGTGGATAAAGCGACAGCAGTCGGTCCAGGACACCCACTCCTGGGGCATGTCGTCCGCAAGCCAGTCGTTGCCTCCGTCTTTGGGCGCAGCTCCCATGACCGCCTTCCAGAGGCGCCGTGTGACTTCGGTCTCGGCAATCCAATAGTCAGACAGGATGACACGGTGGACAGGTCGCTCGAGACTCATGGGTTCGCTCCGTTGCTCGGGCGTTCCTCCCATAGCGAACGAGCCTCCCTCCACATGAATCATGGTGAAAGAGACGTTGCCGACTTGGAACGTGCGTCGCTCCGGTTGGGGCGTTTTTTTAGCCCAAAGGCATAAGGGAAGCATAAGCGTCACAGCCATGATGAGCAGGCTGTGAGGCAAGGACGTGACATGTTGCCGAATAAAATTCATACCCCAAGAACATGGCAATTATCGTACCAAACATGCAATTGGCGGACAAAATAATGCAAATTATTTGCATTTTCGGAAGAAAAAGTGTAATTTTGCAGTCGAAATGAAGTAACGTGCGTGTTGCCCTTGCAGAGTAACATATTAATCACCTACTAATAACATACTAATCACCTACTAAATTCATACTACTTCAGCCCGTTGAAAGTACAATTTACGACATTAGGTTGCAAGCTGAATTTCGCAGAGAGTTCGGCATTAGGCAAGGAGCTGCTGAGCCGCGGTCACGAACGTGCGGGTCGCGGCGAGCAGGCGGACGTGTGTGTGATAAACACATGTTCCGTAACGGATATGGCGGACCACAAGGACCGTCAGTTGATACACCGCATCCGCAGGCAGAACCCTGATGCCGTGTTAGTTGTGACGGGCTGCTATGCGCAGCTGAAGCCTCAGGAGGTGTCCGAGATAGCCGGTGTGGACTACGTGTTAGGCATGGAGGAGAAGTTCCGCATCCCCGAGTTGGTTGACCGCATCGAGCAGCAGGCGAGCCGGAAAGGCGGCAAGGCCGTCGTGGAGACGAGCCTGATACGCGAGCAGGATGCGTTCCACGGGGCATGGTCGAGCGACGACAGGACCCGCTGTTTTCTGAAGATACAAGACGGTTGCAACTATTTCTGCACCTACTGCACTATTCCGCTGGCTCGCGGCAAGAGCCGCAACGCCAGCATCGCGGAGGTGGTGGAGCAAGCCGAAGCGGCGCTGCGCGGAGGGGCCAAGGAACTGGTGCTGACGGGTGTCAATATCGGCGATTTCGGCCGTTCGACGGGCGAGCGTTTCGAGGACCTGCTGCGCGCGCTGGATGAGATAGCGGGCGAGTTCCGCATCCGCATCAGCAGTTGCGAGCCGAACCTGCTGACCGACAGCATCATCGACTTTGTTGCGGCCTCGCGGCATTTTGCCCCGCACTTCCACATCCCTCTGCAATCCGGCAGTAATGAGGTGCTGCAGATTATGCACCGCCGCTATACGCGTGAGCTCTTTGCAGAGCGCGTCGCCCATATCCGTCAGGTGCTGCCCCATGCTTTTATCGGCGTGGACTGCATGGTCGGTGTGCGTGGCGAGACGGCGGAGTGCTGGGAAGACTACCTGGCGTTTGTACGCAGCCTGGATGTGAGCCAGTTGCATGTGTTTACCTATAGCGAACGGGCGCATACGCGTATGTTAGAGATGCCGCTGGAGGTGGTGCCGGCCGCCGAACGCAAACGGCGGAGCGAGGTGTTGCATCAGGTGAGCGAGGAGAAACTGGCTGCCTTCTACGCCCGTGAGCGCGGTAACGAAGGCACGGTGCTGTGGGAGAGCAAGCAGTCGGACGGCAGAATGTCGGGCTTCACGGAGAACTATGTCCAGGTGAGCCGCCCCTATGACCGCCGACGCGTGAACACTTATGAGAAGATAATCATCGGGCAAGAATATGTATAAGTCATTAACAATCACGGTGCTGCTGTCAGTCTGCATGTGCGTATCAGGACAGATTCGCACGGCACAGTCACAGGCAGCCATCGCCCGCGCATGCGGTGCCGGTTGGGAAGTGCAGCAAGTGAGTTACTCGTTTGACCATCAGACAGCTATCGTGTCAGCCCGGAGAGTCGGGCAAGCGGACTATAACCTATGCCGACTGAAGCGCACGCAGCAGGCATGGGGAGAGTTGCAGGTGCTACCGTCGCCGCTGAACAGTAGCGATGACGAGTTATGGCCGAGCCTGAGCAACGACGAGCAGACACTGTATTTCGTGCGCCGACAGGCGGCGAGCGGCAAGGACAAGAAGAGTCGCGACCGCTACACCATCATGGTGAGTCAGCGCGAGGGCACGGGCTGGAGCGAGCCGATGGCCATCATCATCTCGAACGGGCAAGAGGTGTCGCCGCTGATACATGCTGACGGTCAGACACTTTACTTTGCTTCATGCCGCCCCGTGGCGGGTCAGAAAGAGCCTCAGTTCGGTATTTACTACACGCGTCGTCTGGGGCAATACGACTGGTACACCCCGGAGGCAGTCGTGCTGCCGGAGACGCGGGGCGTGAACCTGTACGGAGCAGAGCTGTTCGATGATAACGGCCGGCTGACGCTGCGCTACACCCAGCAGGTGTGCGAGAAACACGACACGACATACAGCTTCGGGCAGACAGTGGTGCCGGAACAGATGCAGCCACGTAGCGTCATGACCTTGAGCGGCACCCTGACTGACGCCGGCAGCGGGCGCCTCATCTCGGGACATATCGAGGTATTCGACGCGCTGACGGGCAATCGGCTGTCTGCACACGAGGCGCACGGCCCCTATCGCCTGGCACTACCCGCAGAGGGGAACTACCGGATAGACATCACGGCCGAGGGCTATTCGCATCGGTATCTGCACTACGACTGCCATGCCTTAGCGCGCGATACAACCGTGCAGCAGGATATCCCGCTGACTCCGGCACTGACACTGCGTGCCTACGTGTTCGACAGCGAGACGGACCTGCCGCTGAACGGCTATCGCATTGAGGCACAAGGCTGTCCGACCCGTGTGGGCAAAGGCTACAGCGAGTTGACACTGCCGATAGGTCAGGCACATACACTGCGTCTGAGCAAGCGCGGCTATGCAGATACGACGCTGGTCATCGACACACGCAAGCCGGTATTGCTCTCGCACTCGGAGTTAGACATCGATATGCGTCCGGGGAAAGCCCCGTTGCATGTGCAGGTGGTGGATGAGAAGACCGAAGACAAGATTGCCGACGTCCGCATCAGTATTCGCAACACATCCCGCAAGGAAAACGAATCGGACCAAGCAGAAGTGCAAGTGCGTCAGGGAGATGCATACCTGATTCACGTGGATGCGACCGGTTATGTATATGCGGATACCGCTATCACGATTCCCTATGATACGAAGGCGATAACCTGCGTGATTCGCCTGAGTTCCCTGCAGGCCGACATGGTCGTGCAACTGAGCAATATCCAGTTCGAGTATGACTCGTATGACCTATTGGAAGAGTCGTACGAGGAGTTGGACAAGGTGGTGCAAATGCTTCAGGACAATCCGGGACTGTCGATAGAGTTGTCGGCCCATACCGATGACCAAGGCAGCGACCGATACAATGATGCACTGAGTCAGCGCCGAGGTGAATCTGCCAAACGCTATATCACGCGCCACGGCATCGCGCCGGAGCGTATCCATGCAACCGGCTACGGCAAGCGCCGGCCGTTAGTCCCGAATGACAGCGAAGCACATCGAGCCATCAACAGGCGCGTGGAATTCAAAGTGTTAGGCCTATAAAAACAGCTCCATATGATGAGACGTATCTTGCTATATATATTGCTATTAACCGCTCCGCTACTGTCGGCTCAAGACTATTACCGCGAGACGATGGAGCGTGTGTCCGGCTCGACTCCCTATCAGGCTCTATATATCCTGTGGGATTATCAGCAGACTTTTCCCCAGTTTGCGCCGACCTACTATGAGATGGGTGTCCGAAATCAGGCGCTTGTGCCGACGATGCACCCTATCCGCCAGTATAATGAGTTGTCGCAATGTCTGTATCGCGTGCGCCTATACATGGGCAACTGCCTGCATTATGCCAAGGAGCAGAACCTGAAGGCACGCTATTACCCCGGGCTGCCGATGGCCGGGAAGAACCCGACTTATGAGGACTTGCAGACCTTTCTGCGGGGGCGCATGGAGCAAGCCGCTACTGCGCAAGTGCGTGTGGACAGTCTGTATCATGCCTATTGCCGCCTGCAGTCCCAGTATGAGCGTTGCAACCTGCTATTCAGTCAGTTCGTCACATTATACCCGCGCGAGAAGAATGCCCACCTTCTGCTCAATGACGAGGCGCGCGGGCTGTTAGACGAACTGGCTACAGCCGCAGACTCCCTGCCTCATGACATTGAGACGTATCTGGCGGCATTGGATGCCTACCCTATCCCCAATTATCGGCCTACGTTTCAGAGTCTGCCCATTGTATTGTATCGTCTGGATGGTTTGACGACTGCTAACCTATTGGAAAACAACGTGCTACTATGGGATTATGCAACATGGGTGCGACATTTCCTGGAGGAACAACGCACCGTATATACGGCCTTTATGGACGACATCGCACGGGCTCATGAGAGCAAAGAACCCATTGATGACATGTTGCTTAACCGCTTGGACCGAATCGATTACCGGTCATTCATGCATCCCCGAATGTGGTTGGAGCAACAGGAGCGGCGTTTGCTGGCAGCCACAGAGCATCTGCCGGAGGCCGGCGTCACGATGACCGATGACGAGTTACTGGAGCGGTTGGAGCAACAATATGATTATTATTGCATTATGCGCCATGTAGAAGAGGTGGAACGGGAGGTCGCGCAACGCATAGATGAGGTGGCTTGGCGGAAATATCAGGCGTTGTGCACCCGCTGGCAGGAGGCGGATACGACATTGTTCCTCGCTTCCACACGCCGGTATGGGGCCGAGATTACACGCCTCTACCAGACATTATCCACAGATTTCTTCGCACGAATACAGCCGGGTCTGACTCCGTTCGTGGGCTATACTAATGACCTGACCGGTGTGCGCATCGCGCCACGAGATATAGAAGAGACATGCGGGAAGGAGATTGTGGCAGTAGTGCCCCTCGGACAGCACTATATGGTCGTGAGACAGGATGCCGTCTGCCTGCTTAACAGAGAGTTGGAGTTGCTGGACAGGAAGGAACTGAGCATGGCTACATCGCCCGTCGCAGCGGCATATAAGGTGACCAGCAATACGATAGCCCTGGTGTGCCCGGACCGGGTGCTCTTTGTGGATAATCAAGGCAACGCGAAGTGAGCGTCAGGACAGAGCGGCCGCCTCGCGCCGGATGTCAGTCATGAGCACATCGGAAGCCGGAACTAACGGCAGCCGCAACACATTGTGTATATGCTCTTTTACGGATAGCAGTGCTTTTATACCGGTCGGATTACCCTCGCGGAACAATAGTTGAATCATATCGGCATACTGCCCTTGCAACGCATCATCCGCCTTGCGCACAATGGTACCGAACACCTCCGGGTAGGCATTGGACGCTACGGAGATGAGGCCATCTGCCCCCGCGTGCATGAGTGTGGATGCGATACCGTCATCGCCGGAGATGACAAGCAGCGGCGAATGCGCCCGGTCGCGCAGCATGATGAGTCGCTTAATCTGTTCGACATTACCGCTTGCCTCCTTGATACCCAGCACTTTCTCCCCACAAGCCGCCAGAATACGCATCACGGTCTCCGGCAACAGGTTGACGCCTGTACGCCCGGGGACATTGTACAATACAACCGGCAGCGGTGAGGCCTCGGCGACGGCACAGAAATGTCGGAAGAGTCCCTCTTGATTGGGTTTGTTATAGTACGGGCACACACTCAGGACAGCAGAGAAAGCCGACAGGTCTGTCTCGCGGAGAGCATCGCACACAGCAGCCGTGTTATTGCCCCCCACCCCAATCATCAGCGGGAGCCGGCCGTCCACGACTTGCGCGATGAAGCGCTGCACTTGCAGGCGCTCCGAGGCGGACATCGTAGCCGCTTCCGCAGTCGTGCCTAAGACCACGAGAAAATCAACCTGCGCACGGAGTTGCTGCTCAACAAGCCGCTGCAACGCCGTATAGTCAACGGCACCATCAGGAAGGAAAGGCGTGACGAGAGCTGTTCCGAGACCTCGGAAGCAGGAATACGGACGGGGAGTATCAGTTGTTACCATAGATGTGAATAAGATGTCAATGTGCCGATGATGTCTTTATGTTCGGGAGATACAGTTGTATCTGCTCGAACAGTTGCTTCGCCCCGCCATCTGCGGGAAGCATGATACGCAAGTCTGAGGCCGTATCAGCCATCCCGGCACGCAATCCCGCTTTAGCCAGCAGAGACAGATAGCGCATCGGGAGCGGATGGGTGACAGTGAGGTCGAGCAAGAGGTCATAATCCTGCTTGAGCAGGTCGTTGATGACATAGTCACGAGGGCGCTGATACCATGTGATATCTTCGATTCCCAGTATGCGACTCATGGGCAGGATGGCCGCATGAACCTCCTTCTTCTCCACATACCCCCACGCCGTGACATTGCGCCCGCTACGGCGCAACGAGGCTATAATCGCGTTTATCTCGGGATTCTTCTCCAGTATATCGCTCTCGTACAGGATCAGGATGTCCTTCGTGTCCTCCCATCCGGGGAAGAAGCCGGAGACCGGTACGTGTCGTTTGGCATACCAACGATATATCATTTCATAGAGTCGCTTCATTGTGCAATCATTTGTAGGAATTGGTCTTCTGTGATAAGTTCTACGCCGAGTTCTTCGGCCTTACGCCTTTTCTCGGGGCCCATGTTATCACCGGCAAGGATGAACGATGTCTTCTTGCTGACGGAGCCGGTATTTTTCCCGCCGTGCGCGGCAATCAGGTCTTTATACTCATCGCGTGAGTGGTGTACGAATGTGCCGGAGATAACGATGGAGCGTCCTTGCAACAGGTCAGACTGCACCGCCGCGGCGTCTTCGTCCGCCTGCAGGCACAGACCGGCCTCCTTCAGCCGCTGCACGATGAGGAGATTATCCTCGTTGTCAAACCATGCACGAATACCCTCGGCGATAAGCGGACCAACATCTTCGGTAGCGACTAACTGCTCGCTCGAAGCGGCCGCGAGCCTGTCCACAGAGGGGAAGACCCGGGCCAGTTTCTTGGCTGTTGTCTCGCCCACCATGCGGATGCCCAACGCGAAGAGCACGCGCGACCAGGGCACTTGTTTCGAGGCTTCAATGCCATCTATGATGTTCTGCGCAGAGCGTTGCTGGAAGCCGTCAAGACGCATGATGTCCTCGACCCGAAGCCGGTAGATATCGGCTATGTCGCGCAGCAGGCCTTTCTCGAAGAAGAGGTCTATGGTCTCTACGCCCAAGCCCTCGATATTCATAGCTTTGCGAGATACGAAATGCTCTATTCTCCCCTTGAGTTGCGGCGGGCAGCCGGTCTCGTTGGGGCATCTCCAGGCCGCCTGCTCGGGGTCACGGACGAGCGGTGTGCCGCACTCCGGGCAGACATCGGGGAAGCGGAACTCCTCCGTCGGCATGCCGGACTCTGTCTGCCGCGGTTCGACAGCTACTATCTTGGGGATAATCTCGCCCCCCTTCTCCACCCACACGTCGTCACCCTCGTGCAAATCCAGTGAGCGGATAAAGTCCTCATTATGAAGCGTAGCGCGCTGGACTACCGTGCCGGACAGCTGTATCGGGTCCAGGTTGGCAACCGGTGTGATGACTCCGGTCCTCCCCACCTGGTAGGTTATCTTCCTCAGGCGGGTCAACTGGCGCTCTGCCGGGAACTTATACGCGATGGCCCATCGGGGTGTCTTGGCTGTATAGCCGAGTGTCTGCTGCTGTGCCAGGCTGTTGACCTTCAGAACAATCCCGTCCGTAGCGACGGGGAGGTCGCGACGCGCAGTGCCCCAATAGTTGATAAAAGCCATTATCTCGCCGATATTCCGGCACACCCGTATCGCATCCGACACAGGGAAGCCGCACTCGCGCGCATATTGGAGCCGCTCATAATGGGTGTTGCCAGGCAGGTCCTCCCCCAGCACATAGTATAGGTAAATATCCAGTCCGCGAGCAGCTACCACTTTGGGGTCCTGCAGTTTGAGAGTGCCGCTGGCCGCATTGCGCGGGTTCGCGAAGAGGGGTTCCTCTTGTGCCTCCCGCTCATGGTTAATCTTATCGAAAGAGGTCCAGGGCAACAGCACTTCGCCCCGTATCTCCAGGGTCTGCTTATCCACTTGCCACGGCACGGAGGGAATAGTCTTGATGTTCTGAATCACATCGTCGCCACGTGTTCCGTCACCACGCGTCAGGGCATGTGTCAATACGCCGTTCTCATACCACAGGGCTATCGAAAGCCCGTCATACTTGAGTTCGCACACTATCTCCACGCCCGTGTTGCCCGAGGCGGTGTCTTGCCCCAGTTCACGGCACACCCGCTCATACCAGTCCTGTATCTCCTGTTCCGAATACGTATTGGCCAGCGAGAGCATCGGATAGCGGTGCGCCATCTGACGGAAGCCGTTCTTGGCACTCAGGTCAGAGCCCACATGATGCGTAGGAGACGCCGGGTCATCCCACTCCGGATGCTGCGCTTCCAGTTCCTGAAGGCGGCGCATCTTGTCATCGAACTCGCGGTCTGAGAGCGTGGGTTGGCTGAGCACATAGTAACGATAGTTAGCCTCCTCCAACTGCTGCCGGAGTTGCAGGAGTTCATCATGCTCCGGCGTCTGTATGAAACTGAATAAATCCATCATCCCAAGAGCCTTACGGCACAATCACTTTACTGCGATAAACCTGCTGATTTCCGGCATAGACAATGACGATATACACACCGGCGGCTGTCGGCAGGGCGACCTCGTACTCATCCGTATGAATATCCGTGAAGAGCAACTCCCGACCGTCCACGCTCACCATGCGCACCCAAGCCGGATATTCGGGCTTATCGGCGTTGCGAATGATAATGTTCTGCCGGTTAGTGAGCACTTCGAGCGAGTTGACGTACACCTCAGGAATGCTGGTGCGTGTGCTGTCCAGCGCCAACCCGACGATGACCGGATCGTGGTCCGAGCAGCGGAACATCGTCCCGTCGTTGGACTTGTCATAGGTATAGCGGTCGTTCTCGTCCGAGTTGATATGGAATGCGGTCATGCCCGTCACCTGCCGGAGCAGCGACGGACTGCATATAGCATGGTCCAGATAGCCAGCCTGACCGTGGAAGGTATAGGAATAACTGGAGTCGGCATGGCAATAGCGATGCAGGTCGTACAGGCCGGCACGCGTAAAGGTCGTGATGGGGTCCTCCTTGGCATAAGCATTCAGGTCGCCCATAATCAGTATGTCCGGGTCACTCACACTCTGGGCAAAAGTCTGGCATCGTGCCAGCACCTCCTGTGCCTCACGCTTGCGGCTGCTGTTGTAGAGGCCTTGTCCGTCGCCCTGGTCGGCATCCAGACCGCTGGCTGAGCCGGATTTAGCCTTGAAGTGGTTGATGGAGAAGATGAACTGCTCGCCCGTCTCACGGACGCGGAAGAGCATGATTTTCTTGCGATGTTTCACTACCGCCTCCACCTCCACCATGGGATAAACGGGTTCTATGACGTCCGAACAATAGACATAGCCGGACTTGGTATAGGTGCCGTCCACGGCGGAGCCGTCCGTGACATAATCGAACCGGCGGCCGGTATGGGTCGTCAGGTCCTGCGCTATCTCGCGCAACGCCCCAGGCCCCTGCTGCACCTCCACGAAACCGAACAGGTCGGCATTGATAAGTGTCAGTGCCTGACCGACTTTCTCACGCTGCAGCTGGTGCTCCTCCGAGTCGTCGGGTCCCATAGAGGAATACGGGTCAAAGGCCTCGGTCAGGTAGTACTCCAGGTTGAATCCGCAGACCAGCAGTTGGTGCTTGCCATACATGTCCAGATGCGCCATGTTCGGTCCTTCTTGCATCTCCAGACGGCTGTTGCCCACCCATGTGCCGCTGACGTAGGTCAGTGAGGTGGTGCTGTTGACGCGCACACGCAGGTTATGGATACGTTCGCCCATGCGGTGGTAACCGCTCACGCCCGACAAGGTCGGGTATTTCTCGGAATTGAGCACACGCAGCGCCTCGTACTCGTCTGAGCCGGGCAGCTCCTGGTTAGTGGGCGAGTAGAGACGACGAGGAGCCACCGTCAGACCCGAGGAGTTGTCACATACATAGAACGGAACCGAGAAGGTCACCGTCTGCCCCACATAGGCAGACAAAGCCTTGGGCTCCCAGTGCTCCGGGTCGGAGATTCGCACCACGGTCTCGGAAGATACCGAGAACGGAAGCAAGACTAAAGCAAGCAGTAGTGTCAGCGATTTATTCATCAGCGCAAAATATATTGCGCAAAGTTACGAAAAAATTTGCACAAGTGCAAAAAAAAATGTACTTTTGCGTGAAAAACTTTTCTCTCTACATCTATCGACTTATGGATAAGCAACAGATATGGCTCAAAATCAGGCGCTATGTGCTGAACAAGTACATCCTCGCCCTATTGATATTCGGCATCGTATATTTCTTCATCGGTGACCAGAGTATGCTCAATCGGATTCGGCGGGCCTACCAGATTCACGAGATAGAGCAGCAGAGTCAGACCTATCGGGAAGAGATAGACGGCATTGAGCACCAGTTGCAGATTATCCAACATCCGGACAGCCTGGAGAAGTTCGCACGGGAGACGTACTACATGCACACGCCCGAGGAACATATCTATGTCATTGAAGAATAACCGACACCGGCAGGAGCATGATTGACCGTTTAGTAAAACAGCACCGTATATTGGGCATCGACCCCGGTACCTTGTTCATGGGATATGCCCTGCTGGACACAGCGGGCAAGCAGGTCAGCATTGTGGACTTCGGGGTACTGGACGTGCACAAGACGGAGGGGCAGTATGCCCGCCTGCAACAGGAGCTCTTCTTCCTGCGGGATTTGATTGCCGAGTATCAACCTACCGAACTGGCCATCGAGACGCAGTTTGTGGACAAAAACCCGCAGACAATGATTAAGATAGTGCATGCGCAAGGGGTGGCCATCGCCGCTGCGCTGCTGCAGGACATACCCGTCAACGAGTACTCGCCGATGAAAGTCAAGATGGCCATCACCGGTAACGGCCACTCCGACAAGCAGCAGGTGGCCGGTATGCTGCAGCGGTTCCTGCATATCCCCGACGAGCAGATGCCCAAGAAACTCGACGCCACCGACGCGCTGGCTATCGCCTACTGCCACTATCTCCAACTGGGACTGCCGCTCCGGGCTGAACACGGCGCCAAAGACTGGACCACCTATGCCAAGCAACGGGGGCTCACCGCCGGGAAGGGCACGACGCCCAACGACAAACTGATGGCCGCACTGCGCAGCACCAATCACAAGAAATAGGGATAGAAAGATACTGCCGCGGAGGGGATTTTCGAACAAAATCACAAAAAATAGGGATAATATTTGCACGAATAAATAAATTGTCGTACCTTTGTAGCCGATTTCGACGGAACACGTTTGAGTAAACAACTAACAAAAAACACACATAATTATGGCTTACATTATTGGAAACGACTGTATCGCTTGCGGTACGTGTATCGGAGAGTGCCCGATGGGTGCTATCTCGGAGGGTGATATCTATTCTATCGATCCCGATATGTGCACCGAGTGCGGCACATGCGCAGACGTCTGCCCGAGCGGAGCTATCTCCAAATAAGGCGATTCCCGCACGTTGCACACCGATAGCCGGACATGGTCCGGCTATTTTTTTGTGCTTTGATATATGGTTGAAATACAGAGCATTTGCCTTCTCGGACAGAAGCGGCTAACAGACCTGGAACAGACCTGAAACAGAGCTGACCCTATCAATCGCCAATCAGACAGGCATTTAGCCCGCCCGGGTATGGGTCAGGTTCGGGTCAGGTACGGGTCAGGTAACGGCCAGGTAACGGTCAGGTAACGGCCGGGCTACAGAGGCCGTCACTCGGAGAAGATGTATTCGAAGACTTTGACGGAGTAGAGTTTGCCGTTGGGCAAGTAGTTGTACTGCTTAGCCTTGGTGCCGTCGGCGTTCCACTCATACTTGCGGATACGGACGGGGCGGTTGCGATCGTTGTACTCCACCTCCTCTAACACCTTGCCGGTCACGTCGTCGTAGGTGCTGGTGATGCGCCATTTCTGGCCATAGGTGGCATACTCAATCTCTTCGATACAGCGGCCCTGGCTGTCATAGACCTTGACGCGGTCCAACCAGCGCGTCTTCGTCTTGTCATCCGTGTTCCACTCCTTGACGGTCAGGTTCTTACGTTTCTCGCGTTTGGCGAGTTGTTCGGGTGTCAGCAGACTCTGTCCCCACGCCGGCATGGCCAGCAGGGTGCAGAGAGCGAACAGCATCATTGTACAATATCGTCTATTCATAATCCTTATATTTTACCATCCGAAATTATAGGCAACGCCGACAGCGTGCTGATAGACAGTCTCTTCCGTCAGGTACAGTTTCTGGCTGTTAGCCTTGACGGTCACATCGCGATCGTAACCGTAGTTGAAACGATAGAAGAAGTCCAGCGTATTTCGGGCGTCCAGCCGCCACACCACTCCGACCGAAGTGCGCACACGGCGTATATACTGGTGCCCCGGATTAGCGGGATTGTTATCGGCATATTTCTGCTGCAACGGGTTTGCATTGAGGGTGTTGACCAGTTCGCACCAGACGTAGGGCTTGAGCGGTTTGCTCATCGCGTGGTAGGCTACCTCCAGTTTGCTGCGCAGGTACCAGTCGGCGCGGTTGTGCTCATAGTAGCCGGTGGCCAGATGCCGGTCGATGTCGCCCATACGTATCTCGGTCATGAAGCGTTCGCGCAGACTGAATGACCACTGCTCATAGCGGTAACTGCCTGTCACTCCGAAGAAGACGCGATGGCGCATCCACTTGTTGACATCCGCCCAATCCTTGGTGCCGGATATCTTCAGCGTGTAGCCCGCATCAGCCTTCAGGTACTTGAAGCGCGGATGCTTATAGCTGAGCGACAGGCTCGTATAGGATTTGCTGAACGATGCGCCGCTGTTGACGCCGTCCGTGAAGGCGAACATATCAAACCGCAGGTCCTCGCTCATGTGGAGCGCCAAGCCGTTGTGCCACTTCTTGTTGAAGTCCGCCTCCACACGCATCTGCATGCTGTGTGTGGTCGTGGCGGTCGGAGTCTCCGTCCAGTCCCATGCGCGGAGCAGGGGCGTTGCAGCCAGCAGGCAACAGCCTATTATCAGTAAGCGCTTCATTTGAACTTGGTTATCTGGTCTATGGAGTTACTGACCTTGCCGGGCTCCAGGGGGTAAGTGACCTTGATATAGGCTACATCGCGCAGAAAATCAATATGTCCGACCTCGACGTCGAGCACCTTGAGCCCGGTGCGCTCCTCCAAATCCGCTACCAATTCGGCACGGCGTTCGGGTTTGATGTTCTCTATTTTCTCATAGAGTATGATTTTCGTGGAGAGTTTTTTGCGTCCGCTCCACCACTCGAATCCCCATGCCAAGGCGAGGAGCAGGATGTTAGCTATGAGGAGCAAATACCATGCCAGGCCGTCCGCCTTGAGGCTGAGCGAGTTGATGACGGAGACGGCAATGACGAGGAACATATAGTTCATCTCCCGAATGGGGACAGTCTCCGTCCTGTAGCGTATCATACCGAAGATAGCAAACAGACCAAGCACGAATCCAGTCTGTATATCAAGTATTTGCATCAGCCATAGCAACAGGAACATGCCGGAAGAGAAGAGCATGAACTGGACATAATAGTCGCGGCGCCGGCTGTAGCGATAGTAGATACAATAGATGAGGACCCACGACACCAGCAGGTTGAAGAGGAACATCAGGGGCATGGTAATCAGGTTCTCGCTGATGCCGAGCCATTGGGCGAAGTTGTGCATCACGTAGGATATGCTATCGCCTGTGCCGAAACGGGCTGCGATAGAAGGGTCGTCGGTCAGGAACTCCAACGTCGGATTCGACAAATCTACTTGGAAGAGCATAGTTTTGAATGGGTTATAAAGGGTTACTTAGTATCTTGCGTATCTTGCGTATCTTGGCCTTGAATCGGTTGGCCTTGACATGCGGTGTGGTGAGGGCTGTGCCGATGCAGTATTTGCTTATCTTGAGGGGGCGGACGTGCCTGTCGAGCATGATTCGTGTCATGAGCGAGGGGACGTTACCGTCGCGCTTGAGTTCCACGATGACCAACTCGGGGAAGGTCTGTGTCTGCGCGGTGATCACGTTGTCCCAGAGCAGGTCCATATCGATGGTGAGCCGTTCGGTCTTGGCCTTGTTGACCAGCGTGATGCGGTGGAACGTGGTGCGCAGATGGGGGGCGATGCCGTCCCATTCGTAGCGACTCTTGGCCCGGATGAACTCCGTCACGGTGAGCGGTTCGTCGGGCTTGGTCTTGTGTGTGAGGGTGCTCCGGGTGTCCGCCGTGATGTCGAAGCCGGGGACCACGATGCGCTTCTTGCTGGTGCGCCCCTTGTTGTCCTTGCGCTTGATTTCCAGGAAGGTCAGGTCGCTGTCCACGTACTGACGGACGCGTATCTTCTGGCGCACGAGTTGGCGGTCGTGGTGGCGGATATACATGTCCAGCGTGTCGGTGTCGTAGTACATGGTGTCATAGGCAGCGATGCGCTTGCCGTCAATCTCCTGCACATAGTAGTCCGGTTGTGCCGCGGTCAGTATGTCGGGCAGCAGGGAGAGGGGCACGACATACTTGGTATCAATGCGGTTCATGAGTTTGACGCTCTCCATTTGCGCCAAAGTGATGGGCTCGAATTGTGCTATGATAGACTGTAGTGCGTGCATCTGCCTGGGGGCGGTATTCACAAAAACCGAGCAAAGGTACTGCTTTTTATTGGAATATGCAATACCTTTGCGCACTTATTTGTTGCCGAAACGGCGCTTTTTTAGTAACGAAAAGACGGATTAGCGTTGCAACTTGGCCTGCAGCTGCGTCACTTGGTGCCGGAGGACGGGGTCGATGGGGAGCTGCGACTTGATGAGGTTGACCGAGTGCAGCATGGTGGCATGTGTGCGATTGCCCATGTACTTGCCTATTTCGCTGAAGGAATGTTCGGTGAGGAGCGTGCAGAGGTAGATGGCGACGTGGCGTGCGATCATGACCTCCTTGTTGCGTGCCTGTCCGATGATGGACTTCTCGGTGACGTTATAGTGCTCGCTGACGGTGCCGACGATATCCGCCATGGGCACGACGTGCGGCTTGATTTCGACGATACGCGACACGACCTGCTCCGCCAGTTCGACATTGATGTCGCGGTCGGTGAGCGTGGAATAAGCCAGCAGGGAAGCGAGTACGCCCTCGAGGTCACGGACGTTGTCGCGCACGTTGTTGGCGATGAAATTGAGCACGTCATCGGGCATGGTTATGCCGTCGCGGTGGGTCTTATTGAGCAGGATGTCCTTGCGCAGGTTGAAGTCCGGGCGTGTTATCTCGGCCGACAGTCCCCACTTAAAGCGTGTGAGCAGTCGGTCCTCGATGTCGCGCAGTTGGAGCGGCGAGCGGTCCGAGGTGAGGATAAGCTGCTTGTGCGACTGCTGCAAGTAGTTGAATATATGGAAGAAGGTATCCTGTGTGCCTTGAAGTCCGGCGAAGTACTGGATATCGTCCACGATGAGCAGGTCCACCTGCTGATAGAAGCTGAGGAAGTCGGGCACGCAATTGTCACGGCAGGCGCTCTGGTACTGCACCTTGAAGGTGTTGGCACTGACGTAGAGCACCTTCTTGTCGGGATGGAGGAGCCGGACCTGATTGCCGATAGCGTTAGCCAAGTGGGTCTTCCCCACTCCGCTGCCGCCATAGATAAAGAGCGGGTTAAAGGCGGTAAATCCGGGCTGTTTGGCGATTTCCAGTCCCGCGACGCGTGCGAGTTTATTCGGTTCGCCTGCGACGAAGCTGTCGAAGGTGTACGTGGTATTGAGTTGGGTGTCAAAAGCGGCAGCCGCGCGTACGTCCGAGGGGGCGGCTCCGAAGATGCCGTTCGGTTTCTCGTCCTTGGCTATCTCGTTCTTGGTGCCGGCCGACGGTATGATGGATCCGGCGCCGCTGGCCGAGTCGATGAGTACGCGGTACTCGAGGCGTGTACCTTTCCCAAACACGCGGAAGATGACTTTCGAGAGGAGGTTGATGTAGTTCTCCTCGATATAATCGACGACGAACTGCGACTTGACCTGCAGGACGAGGACGCCGTTTTGGAAGTCAATGGGTACAATAGGAGCGAACCACGTCCTGTATGCAGACGGTGTCAGGTTGTCCGCCAGGAGTTGGCGGCACTGGTTCCACAATATGTTCGTATCCTGTTGCATTATGTTGCTTGCGTATCGCGTGTCCGGCTCGATATAGGGTCAAAAAAAAGACGAGCCAAATCTCGAATTGCGGTGCAAAGGTAGTACTTTTTTTTGACATACAAAAATGGCACTATTTGGCGCAACTTGTATATGACGGCCTTTCAGCGAGTTACGAATAAGCATTTGAAACACAACAAAATACGGAAGTTGTTAACACTAAAAATGCTGATTTTAAGGAGAAATCCGCGGTATTGTCTTGAGGAGGCATATCCGATTACGGTTGCAATTCGCCCAAAACAAGGGAGGTAAAGCAAAAAAGTATTTTATTCTAATTTAGAAATCGTGCAAACAAGCAGGGAGGGGTTATTCTTTTTTAGGTCCGAAGAGAGAGAAGTGGACATACCGTTTGGGGTTGGCTTTAAGGTCGAGCACCAGCGAATCGGCGGAGCGGACGGTGGTGTTGACGTTGTCGTAGAGCGAGTTATCATGCAGGAGTTTGCCGAAGGTGCCTTCCTCGGAATTGATTTGGCGCACGACGGCGTTGATATTATCCACGGCGGTATCGACCCGTGCGACGGTGGCGGCGAGGTCGGCATCCTTGATATTATCCGAGATGATACGGATGTTACAGATAGCGGAGTCGAGTTGGTCCATGACGACGGGCACTCTGTTTGCGACGAGGAACTTGACATCCCGGGAAGTGCCTGTGAGGTTGGTCGTTATGCTGTCGATGTGCGCGAGCGAGTTGTAGAGGTGTTCGTCGTCGAGTTGTGTATTGAGTTTCCCGACGACCTCTTTGACCTGAGCGACCGCCTCGGTGAGTTGGTCGAGCACGCCGGTCTGCAGGAACTCGACGAGCCCGGGCACGACGCGTGTGGGGAGGTAGTCACCTGAGCAGCAGACGAGGCTGTCCGGTCCGAAGGGCGGCAGGACGAGTTGTATGGCCATGCCTCCGAGGAGTCCGTCGGAGACCAGTTCCATAGCGGAGCCGGCGGGCAAGACGATGTCGCGATTGACGGAGATATCCACGCAGAAGGCGCTGTCGCGCGTGAAGTCATAACGTATATGGTCCACTTGGCCGACCTTGAATCCGCGGATATAGACCGGTGCCTGTTCGGTGAGTCCGCCGACCTGGACGAAAGTGCCGTGGTATTTTTTGACGGGATGGAAGATGTCTGTCCCTTTGAGGAAATTGAATCCGTAGTAGAGGACAAAGAGGGCTACGAGAGCGAGCAGCCCGACTTTTATCTCGCGCGTGTACTTTATATTCATTGTCGGGTATGTTTTATCGTTTTCGGTTATGTCAATTATCCTGCGGGAGTAGCCTCGACCGTCGGTCGACCGTCGGCCGACCGTCGGCTTCGGTACGGGAGTGGTACGGGAGGAATGCGGGAGGAATACGGGGCGCAGGCGGGAAGGGACGGGTTTATTCTTTGAGTTGTATGACGAAGCAATCCGGGAATCGCTGTTTGATGTCCTTTTTGGTTTGCTCGGCCGCGGCACGGTCGGTCGTTTTGCCGCAATAATACTTGTACCAACCATTGGACAGGAAATAGCCGACGCCGGGCAAGTCCTTGAGTTGCGGGTCATTAGCAGACCGTTCGGTACGCGAGGCGAATATCTGGACGGCATATTGTTTCTTGTTTTTGTCGGTCTTCTTGGTTGCCTTGGGTGCCGGTTCCGTCGGTTGGGGAGCGGTATCCTCCTGCACGACAGGCGGTTCAGCGGGCGCGGACTTACGGTAGAATCCACGGAAAGCATTCAGGATAGCCTCGGCCATCTGCTGCTGTCCGGCCGCGGAAGCGAGGTATTTCTCCTCCTCGGTATTGGAGATAAATCCCATCTCGATGAGCACGCTGGGGCATGCGGACTTGAGCAGCACCCAGAAAGCGGCTTGGCGCACTCCCCGGTCGGCCCGGCTGAGCGTGCCGGAGAACTGCTGCTGGAGGAGTGTGGCAAACTGCAGGCTCTGGTCCATATAGGTGTTCTGCATGAGTTCGAACATGATATAGGAGTCGATGGAGTTAGGGTCAAACCCCTGATAGGCAGTCTGGTAGTCAGTCTCGAGTTTGATGACGGCATTCTCTCGCATGGCCACGTCGAGGTTGGCCTCCATGCGGTCGGTACCGAGGACGAAGGTCTCCGCTCCGGCGACTTTCTTGTTCTCCGCCGAATTGGTATGGATACAGATGAAGAGGTCGGCGTTGTTCTTATTGACGAAATCGGCTCTTCCCTGCAGGGGGATAAAGACGTCGGTCTTTCTGGTGTAGAGGACTTTGACGTCCGGATAGGCCTCTTGGATGAGTTTTCCGGCGAGCAGTGACACGGAGAGGTTGAGGTCTTTCTCCTTAGAAATCCGTCCGATGGCTCCGGGGTCTTTACCCCCATGCCCCGCGTCAATGACGACGGTGAATGTTTTATCTGCGGCGCGGAGTGCCGAGTCGGTCGAGAGCGCGGCGAGGAGTAGCGCGGCGCATGTAATAATCAGGGCTTTACGCATAGTTTCACACATTTGTATGCAAAGATACAAATATTATTCCAAACTTGCAAGCACATGGTAATAAAAGTGCATTGCGGTGCAGAAAAAGCAAAATAATAAGAAAAAAACGCGCCCCCGCTTGCGCGTATGGAAAAGTTTTTGTAACTTTGTGCACTTATTTTCGGATAGCAATGTCTAAGACAGATTTCACAGCAGAAGAGAATGCCCTGATACAGCACGAGTTTGAGTTGCTGCTGGATGATTATGCGCATACGTTGCATCGTCAGAAAGTGGAGTTGATTACGCGCGCATTTCACTTTGCCAACCAGGCTCACTACGGCGTGCGCCGTTTGTCGGGCGAACCGTACATCATGCATCCGCTGGCCGTTGCGCGCATTGTGGTGCGCGAGATAGGTCTGGGTTCGACGAGTATATGCTCGGCGTTACTGCATGATGTAGTGGAAGATACAGAGTACACGACGGAGGATATCCGCAACATGTTCGGCGACAAGATAGCGCAGATAGTGGACGGTCTGACGAAGATCAGCGGTGGCGTTTTCGGCGAGAAAGCGTCGGTGCAGGCGGAGAATTTCCGCAAGTTGCTGCTGACGATGTCGGACGATATCCGCGTGGTGCTGGTGAAGATAGCAGACCGGCTGCACAACATGCGCACGCTGGGTGCCCAGCCGAAGGAGAAGCAGTACAAGATAGCGGGCGAGACGCTGTATATCTATGCGCCGTTGGCCCACCGTCTGGGCCTGTTCCCCATCAAGTCGGAACTGGAGGACCTGAGTTTCCGCTACGAGCACCCCGACACCTACGAGGAGATACGCCGGAAAATAGCAGAGAACCAGGACGCTCGGATGGAGACTTTCGAGCAGTTTGCGATACCTATCCGCAAGAAACTGACGGCGATGGGTTATCAGTTCACGCTGACGGCCCGCATCAAGTCCATCTACTCGGTATGGCAGAAGATGAACATGAAGAACATCCCGTTCGAGGACATCTACGACCTACTGGCCGTGCGTATCGTGTTCACGCCCCAGGACTCGCTGTCGGAGAAAGACCAATGCTGGATGATTTACTCGGCCATCACGGAGATATACCGGCCGCATCCGGAGCGTATCCGCGACTGGATATCTACCCCGAAAGCCAACGGCTATGAGGCTCTGCACGTGACTGTTATGGGCAATGACGGGGAATGGATAGAGGTGCAGATACGTACGGACCGCATGCATGAGATAGCCGAGCGCGGTCTGGCGGCGCACTGGAAATACAAGGCGGGCGAGTCGGACGAGTCGGAGCTGGATAAGTGGCTGCGTGATATCAAGGAGATTCTGGCGCACCCGTCAAGCAATGCGGTGGAGTTCCTGGGCACATTCAAGCTGAACCTGTTTGCACACGAGGTGTTCGTTTTCACGCCGTCGGGCGAGATAAAGACGCTTCCGCAGGGTGCTACGGCGCTGGATTTGGCGTTCAATCTGCACTCGGAGCTGGGCGAGCACTGCATGGGAGCCAAGGTGAACCATAACCTGGTGCCGTTGAGTTATGTGCTGCAGAGCGGCGACCAGGTGGAGATATTGACATCGAACTCACAACACCCTCAGAAAGAGTGGCTTGACTTTGTCGTCACGGCCAAGGCTCAATCCGGTCTGCACAGCTATTTCAAGCGTGAGGAGCGCAACATGATAAGGCTCGGCGAGAAGCTGCTGAACGAGGCGCTGGAGCGCATCCACTACTCCGGCACTTACGATGCAGCGCTGCAGAGGACGCTGAATTACTACGACTTAACGCAGCCACAGCAGTTGTATCTGCAGATTGGCGAGGGGGCTATCTCGCTGGAAGGTCTGCAGCATATCATTGTGCCGAAGCGCAGCCTGCTGAGTTACCTCAATCCCTTCTATTCCGGCGACAAGACCGTTGCCCCGAAGGAAGCGGCCGGGCATGAGTCCACCCCCACCCGCCTGAAGAAAGGCGAGGTGATAGTGCTTACGGACGAGAACCTGGGCAGCCAATACCACTTGGCCGAATGCTGCCGTCCCATCCCCGGCGACGAGGTGCTGGCCTATACCGATGAGCAGGGCGTGACATTTATTCACAAGATAGACTGCGAAACGGCACAGTTATTGAAGTCATCTCAAGGTAAGCGTATCCATGCGGCCCGCTGGAGCACCAACCGCGTGCAGTCGTTCGTGGAGACGATAGAGATACGCGGCGTCGACAAGTTCGGCCTTTTTGTGCAGATACTCAACATCATAACGACGCAGTTCCACATCAATATCCACGAGATGCATGTCACGGCCGACGACGGCATCTTCGACGCGCAACTGAGACTATACGTGTACGACCGGAATGAACTTCAGGCGCTGTTCCTGGCACTGAAGAAGATACCGGAGATAAAAAATGTACAGCGTATCACCAAATAAAGAACAATAAAGAACATAATAACGAATCAAATAAACCACAAACAATCATGCAAAAGACTCTGATTACACTGCTTATGTCAGTGATGACTGTAGCCGCAATGGCGCAGCAACCTGTTATTACCTTTACCACTACGGAGCACGACTTCGGCAAGATTAACGAGGCCGACGGCCGTGTGACGACCGTGTTTGAGTTCAAGAACGAGGGTATGGAGCCGCTGGTTCTGAGCAATGTACGCGCATCGTGCGGGTGCACCACGCCGAAATGGACCAAAGAGCCCGTCGAGCCCGGCCAGAGCGGCCAGATAACCGTGACCTACAACCCGAACGGCCGTCCGGGACGTTTCCAGAAGACCATCACCGTAACCTCCAACGCCAGCGAGGCTACCAAGCGTCTGTATATCAAGGGCGAAGTGATACCCAAGCCCGCCAAACCCGTGAACGCCTACCCCGTACAGATGGGAGAACTGAAACTGAAGAGCAAATCCGTCGATTTCGGAGAGGTCAAGAAAGGCGCTTCCGCCACCGGCGAGATTGAATATGCCAACCATACCGACCATGATATTCAGGTGGAACTGCGTACCAATCAGCGCGATAACTTCCTGCTGTCACAGGTCACACTGGAGACGGTGAAGAAGGGTGAGACCGGCAAACTGATGTTTATCCTGTCCGCCGACGCATGCAAACTGTATGGTCCGGTCAAGATGGAGGCGTATGTCGTAGTGAACGGCAAGTTGGAGATGAGCGACGAGTACAAGATTGACCTGAGCGCCGACATCGTAGAGGACTTCAGCAGCCTGACTGTGGCTGAGCGTCAGCAGGCTCCTATCGCCACTATCGACGACGAACTGGACTTCGGCGTTATGACCGCCGGCCGCAAATACAGCCAGATTCTCCAGCTCGGTAATGCCGGAACCAACCCGCTGCAGGTGCGCCGCCTCTACACCACCGATGAGAACATGACCCTCACTTGCGCAAAGAATGTCATCAAGTCCGGACGCAAGGGACAGGTGAAGATTGAGATTAACACCAAGCAGATGGAGCCGGGCAAATACACTCGTATCGTGACCGTTATCACCAACGACCCGAAGACTCCCGTCCGCAATATCAAGGTCAACTGGACCATCCAATAAGCGCCATGGTTCATCCCGAGAACGACGCACAATACAAAGGCCTGCATGTTAACGAGGGGGTAGCGAACCTGCCCTCCGTTAACCCGTATGCCACCTTCCGACGCAAGAAACAGCTGCTTACGCCGGAGGAGTATTTCGCCGGCATCCGTGGCGGCGACATCTCCGTCCTGGGGCAGGCCGTGACGCTGGTCGAGTCGAACCTGCCGTCTGACCAACAGATAGCGCAGCGCGTCATAGAGATGTGTCTCCCCTACTCCGGCAACTCTACCCGCCTGGGAATCACGGGCGTACCGGGAGCCGGCAAGTCCACGTTCATCGAGGCGCTCGGGACAGAACTCTGCAAAAGCGGCAAGCACCTCGCCGTACTGGCCATCGACCCCTCGTCCGAACGGACCAAAGGCTCTATTCTGGGCGACAAGACCCGTATGAACGAACTGTCGGTACAGGCTAACGCCTTCATACGCCCCAGTCCCTCAGCCGGTTCGCTCGGAGGCGTGGCGCGTAAGACACGCGAGACGGTCGTGCTGTGCGAGGCGGCCGGATTCGACACCATCCTCATCGAGACAGTCGGCGTCGGACAATCCGAGACGGCCGCACACTCCATGGTGGACTACTTCCTGCTGCTGCAAGTCACCGGCACCGGCGACGAGTTGCAAGGCATCAAACGCGGTATCATGGAGATGGCGGACGGCATAGCTATCAATAAATGCGACGGCAACAACATCGAACGCGCACAGGCCGCACGCGTCAGCTTCCGCAACGCCCTGCACCTGTTCCCCCCCACCGAGTCGGGATGGGTGCCGGAAGTGCTGACATGCTCGTCCATAGACCATACCGGCGTGATGGACGTGTGGCATAACGTCGAGGAATACATCGCCTTCACCAAGAAGAACGGCTACTTCGACCGGCATCGGACCGAGCAGGCCAAGTACTGGATGTACGAGACGATTAACCAAGCTCTGCTCGACGGCTTCTACCGAAACGAGCGCATGGAGCACCAGATAGAGGTCGCCGAACGGCAAGTCCTCAACAACGAAATAAGCAGCTTCATCGCCGCGCACAACTTGCTCGACCGCTATCGGGAGCAACGCAACTAACAACTAACTCCTTAATATAATAACGTGCCAACCCCCAAACGCAAAACAGACATAGCACCCAAAGTCGGCCCCAACGAGATGGGCAAACTGCCCCCACAGGCTCCCGAACTGGAAGCCTCCGTGCTCGGCGCACTCATGATTGAGAAAGACGCCTACACCATCGTGGCCGACCTGCTGCGACCCGAGTCCTTCTACGACAACCGTAACAAGCTCGTCTTCGAGGCCATACGCTCTCTCGCCGCCAAGGAGGAGCCTATCGACATACTCTCCGTCGCCGAGAGACTCAAAGCACTCGCCACACTGGAACAGGCCGGAGGACCGCTCTACCTGAGCGAACTGACACGCAAAGTGGCATCCACCGCACACCTCCACTACCATGCACAGATTGTGGCGCAGAAAGCCACCGCACGAGACCTCATCGCCATGGCGGCACGACTCGAAGAGGATGCCTACGACGAGACACAGGACGTGGACGAACTGCTCCAGAAAGCCGAGGGAGGCATCTTCGAGATAAGCCAACGCACACAGAAACGCGACGTTACACAAATAGACCCCGTCATCACCGAGGCCTACGAACGTATCCAGAAAGCCAGCAAGAACGAGGGGAATATCTCTGGCGTTCCGTCCGGATTCAAGGCCCTGGACAAGGTCACTTCCGGCTGGCAGAAGTCCGACCTGGTCATCATCGCCGCACGACCCGCCATGGGTAAAACGGCCTTCGTCCTGTCCATGGCCAAGAATATCGCCGTCAATTTCAAGCGCCCCGTCGCACTCTTCTCGCTCGAGATGTCTAATGTCCAACTCGTTAACCGACTGATGATGAACGTCTGCGAGGTCGAGGGCGACAAGATTAAGAACGGACGCCTCACACGCCAGGAGTGGAACCGGCTGGAACATAAGATTAACGACCTGAAGGGGGCGCCTATCTTCGTGGATGACACCCCTTCCCTGTCCGTCTTCGAACTGCGCTCCAAAGCACGCAAACTCGTGCGCGAGCACAAGGTCGAACTCATCATCATCGACTACCTGCAGCTCATGAACGCCAACGGCCTGCAGTTCGGCTCGCGAGAGCAGGAGGTCTCTATCATCTCGCGAAACCTCAAGGCACTGGCCAAGGAACTGGACATACCTATCATCGCACTGTCGCAGCTCAACCGCGGCGTCGAGTCGCGCGTCGGAATAGAAGGTAAGAAACCCCAACTCAGCGACTTGCGTGAGTCAGGAGCCATCGAGCAGGATGCCGATATGGTATGCTTCATCCATCGCCCCGAATACTACCATATCTACAACGATGAGAAGACCAGCAAGGACCTACGCGGACTCGGCGAGATAATCGTCGCCAAGCACCGTAACGGCGCCACAGGGGAGATATGGCTCCGCTTCGTGGGTAAGTTCGCACGCTTCCAGAACGAAGACGAACTGGAAGGCGTGGATGATGAGGCCAACTACGGCGCATCCGACGGCTACGCGGACGCCAATCCGCCACAGGCCTTCACGACACAATCGTCGCGCATGAATGACATGTCCCCGGACGGTGCCGTGGCCTCACGCGAAGACATGCCCTTCTGACAGGAGCAGACCCGTACCGTTCCCGACGGATCCCCGACGGATCTCCGACGGATCTCGGTACCCAACCCGTACCATTCCCGACGGCACACCGACGGCACACCGACGGCTGACCGACAGCAGAGGCTACCGTCAAGGCACCCGAAACCACATACGAAATAACGAAAAATACACCATACAATGCAACGCACTATCATCGCTGATGCCCTCAAGAGCACAGCTGTCAATCAACCTATCAACGTCCGCGGCTGGGTCCGCTCACGACGCGGCAACAAGAACGTATCCTTCATCGCACTCAACGACGGCTCGACCATCAAGAACATACAGATTGTTGTCGACCTCGCCAAGTTCCCGGAGGACCAACTCAAGCCTGTCACCACAGGCGCGTGCATCTCCGCCACCGGCATACTCGTTGAGTCGCAAGGCGCCGGACAGGCCGTCGAGATACAACTCTCCGAACTGGAGGTGTACGGCACCGCCGACCCCGAGCAATACCCCCTGCAGAAGAAAGGCCTCTCCATGGAGTACCTGCGCACTATCGCGCACCTGCGCCCGCGTACCAATACATTTGGAGCCGTCTTCCGCATACGACACAACATGGCCATGGCCATCCACTCCTACTTCCACCAACACGGCTACTTCTATTTCCACACGCCCCTCATCACCGCTTCGGACGCCGAGGGCGCCGGACAGATGTTCCAGGTCACAACCAAGAACCTCTACCGCCTGCGCAAAGACGAGGACGGACATATCGACTATTCCGACGACTTCTTCGGTAAGATGACCTCACTGACCGTCTCCGGCCAGTTGGAGGGCGAACTCGGAGCTATGGCGCTCGGCAAAATCTACACCTTCGGTCCCACCTTCCGGGCCGAGAACTCCAACACACCGCGTCACCTCGCCGAGTTCTGGATGATTGAACCGGAGGTCGCGTTCATCCAGAAGGACGAACTCATGGACCTCGAGGAGGACTTTATCAAGTATTGCGTCCGCTGGGCGTTGGAGAACTGTCAGGACGACCTGGAGTTCCTCAACCAGTTTGTGGACAAAGGGCTGATTGAACGTCTCCGCTCGGTAGTTGACACCGAATTTGTCCGTCTACCTTACACAGAGGGCATTCGCATCCTGCAGGAGGCCGTGAAGAACGGGCACAAGTTCGAGTTCCCCTGCGAGTGGGGAGACGACCTCGCCTCCGAGCACGAGCGTTATCTCGTGGAGAAACACTTCGGCAAACCGGTCATCATGACCGATTATCCCAAGGATATCAAGGCCTTCTACATGAAACTCAACGAGGATGGCAAGACCGTACAGGGCACTGACGTCCTCTTCCCCGCTATCGGAGAAATCATCGGAGGCTCCGTCCGCGAAGAGAGTTACGACAAACTCATGGCCGAGATTGAGAGCCGCCATATACCGATGAAAGACATGTGGTGGTACCTCGATACACGCCGGTTCGGCGCCGCACCCCATGCCGGATTCGGACTCGGGTTCGAGAGACTCATGCTCTTCGTCACCGGCATGCAGAACATCCGCGACGTCATCCCCTTCCCCCGCACCCCAAAATCCGCTGATTTCTAATATCATAACCATATGAAGCAGGAAGAAAACAAGGCTCCCTACACGGAGGGACACCACTCTGACAACGAACTGCCTCGCCGGTTCTTATCCGGCGATGAGTTGATGCAACGGTTAGAACCGAAAATACGAGCCATGTTCATATGAGAAATATCCGCTACGATTTTCAGGTTGAGTCCCAGTTAGAGGATAGCATAAGGCAACTCGTTGAGAGACAGTATTTCAGCGAAGAAGATTATGCCATAGAATACATGCGTAATGTGATTAATTATTTCCAACTGAATTTGAATAATAACATCTCATATGAGGCACCTTCCTACTTCAATCGTTATGGATATGGACAGCCTCTATATTACTCACTCTATCGGAAAAGTACTCGTACATCATGGTATGCATTCTATGAGAAAACGGACTCTCACTTCAACATCGTTTACCTTGGAACAAACCACCTGATAGGACACTATCTGGATATTCATTTCTAATCTCTATATCTAATGAAAAAACTATTCTTCTTGTTCATTGCGACCTGCCTGACATGCACATGGGCATGCGCTCAGGAGTTGCAGGCTCAGCCGCAAGAGCAATCCGCCGCTACGGCACAACAGCCTACGCGGCTACAGGGACGAGTTGTCATCGAAGGCAGCAACACACCCCTTGCAGGAGCTACTGTCACACTCGGTGTGCAGAACATCTCTACAGTCTCCAACCAGACCGGCGAGTTCTCGCTCACCTACTTGGAACATGGCGACGAGGAAATCATCATTGAGGCCGACGGATTCCAACCGGCTATCGAACTCATCAACCTCTTGCCCAACCGGCTTAACGACCTCGGCGTCATCTCCATGCAACAGGACATCGCCAAAGAGGCACAGGAAGAAATCCTGATGAACCTGGCCGAGACGGAACTCAATGACGACGAGGGTAAGTCGCAGGAGCAGGGAGCCTCCTTCTCCGCCAGCCAGGATGTCTTCAACAACACCACTTCCTTCGCATGGTCTAATGCACGCTATCGCAACCGTGGCTACCTCCAGACCTACGAGCAGAACTACATCAACGGCCTCAGTTTCAACTCGGCCGAGCGCGGACAATTCAACTTCTCCGCAATGGGCGGACTCAATGATGCAAGCCGTAACAAGGACGTTATCAACAATATCGAAGCCAACGACTTCACCTTCGGAGGCCTCGGAAAAGCCACCAACTACCTGATGAACGCATCGCGCTTCGCACAGGGATGGAAAGTCGGACTGGCCGGCACGAACCGCAACTACAAAGCGGCTGTCCGCGCTACCTATGCCACCGGCATGCTCCCCAGCGGATGGGCCTTCGTCGGGCAACTCGCTTACCGCTTCTCCCCCTATATTGACAACAAGGGTATCATCGGCGAAGGCATCCGCTACAACTCATTCGGATTCTTCTTCGCCGGCGAGAAAGTCTGGGAAAACGGCAACCGCCTCAACCTCGTAGTCTTCGGCGCACCGACCGAGCGCGGACAGTCCGGCGCTGTCACGCAGGAGGTGTACGACCTCACAGGCTCTATCAACTATAACCCCTACTGGGGCTATCAGAACGGAGAAGTGCGCAACTCACGCATCGTCCACTCTTTCGACCCCACCGCCATCGCCACTTTCGACTGGAAAATCAACAACGATAACCTGCTCAAGTTCGGACTCGGATACCACTATTCTTGGTACTCCAACTCCGCCCTACAGTTCTTCAATGCGCCCAACCCCGCCCCCGACTACTACCGCAACATGCCCTCCTTCCTCTGGGATGGACAAATCGTTGCTGCCAACTCGGACCAGTTGTATGACATGAAGGGCAATAACCCGACCGGCGCACACTATCCCTATGGTAACTTCATCGGAGCAGACCTCAACGGCTACCCCATGGGAAGCGGACATGTCGGTAATGACGGACAGGTCCTTGGCCCCTCCATTGATGTCAACACCTACAACGCACTCGTGAACCTCTGGCAGACACGTGACAATCAGGCCACGCAAATCAACTGGGACCTCCTCTACATGTCCAACCTGGCCAATAACCACAACGACCCCTCCGCCTCTGCTCGCTACATACAGGAGCGCCGCCACAACGACATCCACGAGGGGATTGCCAATATCAACTACACCAACACACAGTTCCGCAACCTGAAAATCACCGCAGGACTCGACGCACGCCTCTCGCAAGGTGTACACTTCAAGACGATTGACGACCTGCTCGGTGGCAACCAATTGATTGACGTGGACCCATTCGCCGACCGTGATATCAAGGAGTTGGCCACTAATACAGGACTCACCCAAGAGGACATCAAGTATGTCCGCATGAACGATGTCGCCACGGACTACAACACCGTCAAGCACCTGGGAGACCGCTTCGGATATGACTACCGCATCAACATGACCACCGCACGCCTCTGGGCGCAGAACGAATGGTCGTTCAACGAGGTGGACTTCTACTATGGTCTCCAGTTCACCTACTCCTCCATGCAGCGCACCACCGACATGGTCAACGGACGCGCTTGGTATCAGGCTTCGCAGATTCACCCCGCACAGGCCGACCTCTACCTCGGACCGGCCGCGGCCACTATCCTCGCACAACAGCAGGCCGGTACACTCCGGGCAGGCACACGCTGGATCGGCTATCGGCACGACTTCGTGGACCCCGCATTCAAACTCGGTGCCACCTACAAGATTAACGGCCGTAACCGCATTAAGATCAACGCTATCGCCCAGACGACCGCCCCGCTCGCACGCAATGCCTATCTCTCTGCGCGCGTACACGACCGCGTCTTGGATAACATCTACACTCACGACCGCGCTGCCAATCTCGTTGACTATTTCGCCGCCAGCGAGAAGTCCGTCGGAGGCGACCTCACCTACGAGTTCAACTATCCCCTCGTACGCGGTCGTATCACCGGCTTCTTCACACAGTTCTGGAACGGGTCCGAGATGAACGGCTACTACGATGACGAGGCACGCACCTTCGTCAATCAGGCTATCTCCGGCATCAACCACCGCCATATGGGTATCGAGGCCGCGGCTGCCGTCAAACTCGGCTCCTACTTCACCCTCACCGGCGCCGTCAATGTCGGCGACTACCGCTACACATCCAACGCCCTTGCCGTCACCACGGCGGAGAACGGCATGGAGCTCGGACGCAAAGATGGTGAAGTACTCCCCTACTTCGAGGTTCGCGACTCCGTCTATATGAACGGACTCCATGTCGCCACAGGACCCCAAATCAGCACCTCGCTCAAGCTCTCCTTCTTCTACAAGATGTGGTTCGCCGACCTCACCGTCAGCTACTACGATTGGAACTACCTCAGCGTCGCACCCTCGCGCCGCATGATGGGACTCTACAAGGGCACACGCACCGACGGCACGTATATCAACGGCGGATACTATAACATCCTCGTTAACAACGAAGAGACATCCGCTATCATGACCGATGAGAACGGACAGACCGTCTACGACGCATACGGCACACCCAAACTCATCTACCCCTACAACATCATTGCCGACCAGGAGACACTCACATCACCCAATGTCTGGAACCGCTTCCTCATCGACGCATCCGTCGGCAAACTCATCTACCTACCTAAGCGCCAGTCGCTCTCTATCAACCTCACCGTCAACAACATCACTAACAACACCCACTTCAAGACCGGCGGCTACCAGCAGTCACGTCTGCCACGCCAGTCCAAACAAGGCGAGTTGGTATCCGACGGTTCAGGTAATGCCGTGTCGAAAATCACGCCCAATGCCTGGAAATTCCCCTCTAAGTACTACTACGCATGGGGCGTTAACTTCTATCTGTCTCTCACCTACAAATTCTAATTGACACTATGAAACAGACTACTAATATACTGCTCTTCGCAGCTACCGTGCTCACAGCGTCGCTCATGCTCTCGTGCCAACCCAAAGCATACACCGAAGACGACGTGTTTGCCAAGGAGACGGAACTCGCCGAACTGACCAAGGACGGACGACTCTACCACCTGCAGGAGTTCGTGGACTCCTTCATGACCGAAGACGGCAACTATATGGACGACTCCACACGCTACCGCACACGATCCACCATCGGCAACGGCATCCAGATGTTCAGCATCGACACACTGCCCGCCGACGGACCCGGTATCTATATCATGGGACGTGTCACCACCGATGACTACGGAGGAAACTACTATAAAGCACTTGTCATTCAGGAGATTGTCGGTGGCAAGCAGCAGAACCTGCGCCTGTCTATAGACATAGGATCGGCCGGCGGTACCTACCAGATTGGCCAACTCCTCCTCATCCGTTGCAACGGTCTGGCGGTCGGACGCTATGCCAACCAGCCCCAGCTCTGCGTGCCTTCCTACAACAACAACACGCTGGCTATGCACGCGGACGAGAAAGTTGGATGGACACCCGGACGTATCCCCGCGGAGATATTCATCCGTAACACCACCCTCATCGGCACACCCGACGTCAGCAAACTCGTGTACGAAGAGATGACCATGCAGCAGCTCTACGAACGCTATCTCAAGGACTATGACGACGCCTCGCTCAAGGCGGCCTCACAACGCCATATCCTCTTCGAGAAAGCACGCGAGATTGATGGCCTCCTCGTACGAGTCACCGACTGCCACTTCACCGGCCAGTACAGCAAGTACGGCGTGCCCGACACGTGCACCACAGGCGACCCCGAACTCGACCAGAATGCCAACGTCTTTGCCCCCACAACCACCAACCTCAATTTCCCGCAGGGACGCTTCATCGCCGACCCCTCCGAGAGCATACTCGCCATCGTCTCTACCTCGGAATATGCCAAGTATTCGCACTACTATCTCCCCAGTGCTATCACCGTGGACAGTCTGGGTGTGAAGCACTTTGACTACGCGGCCTACTCCGGCTCCGTGGAGGGCATCCTCGGCTACTACTTCGACAAGGCGTCCGACCAGGAGGACGCCACGCAGTATAGCTCCTACAAGTGGGCCATCACGCCTCGCGACATGGGAGATATTCACTTCCACGACGCACAGGGCAACGACTGGGTTCCCGTTGAGTACAGCAAGAACTGACCTCCCCCACCCGAGCAATCCCGTAGCAGAACCCGTACCTGACCCGTACCTGACCCGTACCTGACCCGCCGGGGACGCGGGCGGCTCGCCCGCGAAATCCGTTACCTGACCGTTACCTGACCGTTACCTGACAGGTGCCACTGGGGACGCGGGCTTTCCGTCTCGGCCACAGACCGCGCCCGCGGATGCGCCAACAGGCGCACCAACTAACACCAAAGCACACAACATGAACATATCCTACATAGACATCCTCATCCTCCTCCCGCTCTTCCTCGGCCTCGTCCGTGGACTCATGCGCGGGTTGGTCACCGAACTGATTGCCATTCTGGCGGTTATCGTCGGTGTGATAGGCGCGCGTATATGGGGACCCATGTGCTCAGCATGGCTGCTCAGTCAGTTTAACTGGCCCGATGCCGTATGCGACGTGACGGCCTACTCCCTGCTCTTCCTCGCTATCGCTATCCTGCTCAACCTGCTCGGCAAACTCATGTCCAGACTCCTCAAGGTCATCCACTTAGGATGGCTCAACCGACTCCTCGGGGGCGTCTTCGGCGCACTCAAATGGGCGGTCATCGTCTTGACACTCGTCTTCCTTGTGGACAAACTGGACCAACAGTTCCACTTCATCAAGGAGGATGCCAAGAAGCAGTCTGTGACCTATGAACCGACTGTCAAATCAGCCAATGCTTGTCTATCTTTCGTTAGGAGCTAATCTCGGCAATAGAGAGCAGACCATCCGGTCTGCTCTCTTGCTACTCGGGCAACGCCTCGGCACCATGCAGCGTTGCTCCTCTTTCTTCTACTCCGACCCTTGGGGATTCGACTCGCCCAACCCCTTCTGCAACGTCTGTGCCGCCTTTGACACCGACCTCTCTCCCCTCGATTGCCTCCATGCCTGTCAGACCGTCGAACGCCTCTTGGGCAAAGACACAAACCATGCCACCGAGCGTCCTATAGACTCTCCCACGCACGCCACAGCAGGCCCTACACCCACCACTCACTACCACGACCGCCCTATCGACATTGACATCATCCTCTTCGGAGACCTCCGAATCAACACTCCCGAACTGACCATTCCCCACCCCCTCTACCGTCGGCGCGACTTCGTCCTCATCCCCCTTCGGGAAATTAAGCCGGACGAAAGCGAGTGAAAAAGAGCCTCACCGACACCAAAAGACTGCCCGTAAGCAGCCTACAGACTGTTCACAAATAGCCGAAAACTGCCCGCAAAGCATTTTTTGTGCAAAAAAATGCAGAAAAATTTGCGTATGTGAATAAAAAGTCGTACCTTTGCACCCGCTTTTGAAAGAAAGCTACACGGTGTGCGTGGCCGAGTGGTCGAAGGCGCCAGATTGTGGTTCTGGTATATCGCAGGTTCGAACCCTGTCGCACACCCCAAAGACTCAGCATCCAACGATGTTGAGTCTTCCTTTTTCTACCACCCTCCCCACCTCATATCCACTTCATATCCTCCGCATCTCCACCGCACACCCACCGCACCCTCGCCTCACCACCACCTCACCCCTGCCTCATCACCACCTCACCCTCGCCATCAGAAGCTGGCGCGCCACCCCTCGCCCTACCCAAATTTCCTAAAGAATCTCATATAAATATTTACATGGCGATAGTGACGTTTTTGGCGATATCGCCAATATCGCCGGTATCGCCGGTGCATTTTTCCCTTGTTTTGTCCCGTGCTTGGGGCGTAAGCGCCGAGTAGAAAACGCTATACATTAGTTGACCATTAGTTAATCATTACCGGGGCATAAGCCACCGGAGCTGCAGGTGCCCCCAAAACATACACAAACAAAAAAAGAGACTCAACGTCTCTTTTGTGTCCCCCGAGGGGCTCGAAAATTGCCTTGCAATAATCGACAGAACGAAGTGGCGGAGAACCCTCTCGAGGGTTTGAGAACAGAGAGGGGACAAAAAAAGAGACTCAACGTCTCTTTTGTGTCCCCCGAGGGGCTCGAACCCTCGACCCACTGATTAAGAGTCAGTTGATAGGAACGCCGAAATCGTTATAAATAAATAAGTTACAATCTGTCAATTCTTTTTGTGCAAAGTTTTCGGGAAACTTTTGCACCAA
>JAFUUE010000026.1 GCA_017483945.1 Paludibacteraceae bacterium
GGCTACATCTACCTGCAGGACAACGACATGGTGAACTACGGCGGCCTGCTCAGCAGCGATGATGACATCTTCCAGTTCTCCATGACCAGCGACGGCTACATCACCCCGTCGAGCCATTTGGCTGACGCGCCCAAGATTACCAACATGCACTACGATGCCACGGCGAACGTCATCACCGCCACAGTAGACTACAAGGGAAAGTCGCTCAGCCTCACCTTCGTCCGCCCCGATGAAGAGGCCATGAACCGCCTCAATGAGTGCTACGAGATGCTGAGGGAAGAGGGCATCGTCAGTGCCTACGACGACGGCGGTAACATCATCAACTCCGACGTCAACGATGACCCTGCCGACGAGCCCTCGCGGGCCCGCCGCAGATAAGAACAGCAAACAATAATTCATGTAAACAACAATGAAACGTAAAGACTATCAGAAGCCGACGATGAAGGTCGTAGAGCTTCAGCAGCGGGCGACGCTGCTCAACACAAGTACACAATTAAACGTAACATACACTGAAGAGGAATGGGAGGCAGAAGAATGAAACAGATAAAGCCCTTGGGCTGGCTGGTCATGGCCGCAGCCCTCACGATGACATTCACCGCTTGTTCGAACGAAGACAACGTAGCCGAAGAGCCTGCCGCTCCCGTCAAGAAAACCATCACCATCACCGTCGGGGCCGGCATCACCGACGACAATGCCACACGCAGTGCCATCACCACACGCAGTGCCATCACCACACGCAGTGCCATCACCACAGGGACTAACGGCGAAGGCAAAACCACCCGCACGCTGACGTTCACCACAGGCGACAAGCTGTTTGTCCGGGCCAATTACGGGACTTACGTTACTAACGAATATGACGAAGTCCTCTACGAGCATGTGCTACGCGGCTACCTCACGATGGTAGGCTTGCCGTCGGCAGACGGCCTGAGTGCCTCCTTCACGGGCGACCTCGAGCAATGGGACAGGAGCGGCAACAGCACCGACGGCTACACCTACTCGAAGGCTGAAAGCATCACCGTCACCTACACCGACCCGCTGGGCGATGCCCAAAAGACCTACGCCACGCTGGTTCACAACGGCACGACGGAGGGCGAGAACAAGGATTACACCGACTACGGCTGGAGCATATCCTACTATTATAATGTATATAACAAGCTGGCCACGGGCGACGACGCTGTGAACACGCTGATGACCAAGTGGCTCGATGTCAGTTCGTCCTCCGAGGGCACCGGCTATAACGCAAGCACCAAAAGCTTTACCCTCAACGATGCCGGCAACACGCCCATCGTCAACTGCACCATCAACGGTCTGACGGCAAGCACCACGTACAGCGTCACCTACGTTATCGGCGACACAGAGGACGACAAGATTGCCCTCTCACCCTCAGTGACAACCGATGCCAGCGGCACGGCCCACTTCGCCTTCTTCGGCGACGAGTCCGCCTCTACGCACGCCCTCACCTTCAAGAGCGGCAGCGAGACGAAAACCGCCAGCCTCGGCGACAGGAGCCTCGGTCAAGCCTTCAAGATTTTCAACGTCACCCGCACCGCCAACTGACATTCCCGCTGACTTAATACCTTAGCGAATACGAATCCAAAGTCTCACCATAAAGACTCGCGCCCTCCGCCGGAGTAACCGCCGGGATACTCGCCCCCGGAAGGCCCGGCAGTGGAGTAACCGCCTGGATGCTCGCCCTCGGAAGGCCCGGCAGCGGAGTAACCGCCAGGATACTCGACCACGGAAGCCCCGGCAATGGAGTAACCGCCCGGATACTCGCCCTCGGAAGTCCCGGCAGCGGAGTAACCGCCGGGATACTCGCCCTCGGAAGGTCCGGCAACGGAGTAACCGCCCGGAGACTCGGCAATGTTCAACGAAAATAATGTTTCACCCACAAAAAAAGAAGAAAAATATGGCAACAGACATTCTAAGCATACCGCAGATTGAAGTGACAAAGCAGGACATGCTGCAGAACGACATGCACATCGGGCAGGGCGCCGACATATCGCGACGGCTGCAGAACGCGCGGTGGACGGACTCGACCCGACAGACAAAGGTGTTCCCCGACAACGTGGACGCGCTGATGGCCGACTTCATCACCGCCCAGGCCGCTGAGGACGAGGTCTACGTGCTCAGCCAGGCCAGCGAGTTCACCAAGCAGCGGCTGGAGAAGGACGCCCAGCGCGACACGCTCTACAAGGAAATCAAGCGCACGGTGGACACCTTCGCAACCCTCTCCATCTTCCCCGACAAGCAGGCCGCGGCCCTCGTCATGCAGCCCCTGATGCAGAAGTACAACA
>JAFUUE010000027.1 GCA_017483945.1 Paludibacteraceae bacterium
AACTTTGCGCAATTTTCCGTACATATTGATTCGCGGGTCGTCAGAAACCCCCTGTAGAGACGGTACAACAATGAAACAACCACTAATTAACCCTAATATTAACTTAATTCCAAAACGTATGAGAAATTTTACTCAGAAATTGGCATTCCTGCTCATCACTTTGCTGTGTTGTAGCGGAATGTACGTACGTGCCGAGGAGTTGACTGTAGCGGATGGAACCTATTCATCGAACTCTTATGTTCCGGTGTATGGTTCATGGACAGATAACCCTCAGCATACCCAATGTATTTATCCGGAGGAGATGCTGGAAGATATGGTGGGTGGTTCAATTTCGTCTCTGAAGTTTTACATTGCGTCGGCGAGTACCAAAACGAGTTGGAGGACCGGACTTGGTTCATTCAATGTGGGTTTGGCAATGACGGCGCAAAGCAGTTTGTCTAGTTCATGGGCTTCTGATGAATTGACGATTGTGTATTCAGGTGCTTTAGATGCTTCAGGGACGGAAATGCTAATTACCTTCGCGACACCTTTTGTGTACGAAGGAGGTAATTTGCTGTTAGATGTACAGTTGCCTCAGGCAACGATATTCGAGTCGGCCTCTTTCTATAGTGTGGAGAAATCAAACGCTTCTCGTTATTGCTATGGTTCCAGTTGTTCCGGTTCGTCTTATGGCTATCTTCCGAAGGCTACCTTTACGTACGAGCCGGGGGCAGGTGTCTGTCGTCGTCCGGTGAACCTGCAAGTGAGCAACGAGGGCTTCGACTACACCTTCTCATGGGAGGCCGGTGGTGAGGAGACGCAGTGGCAATACCTCTGTATTCCTGCTTCCGAGACACCGAACTGGGAAGGCGTTGAGCCTGTCAGCGAGTTGTCTGCTTCTGCGGCGGGTCTGACCCCCAACACGGCCTACAAGTTCTACGTGCGCAGCTATTGCGGCGAGGGCGAGGGCATGCAGAGCGGCGCTGTTTCTACCTCCTTCCGCACCGAGTGCGCGGCGGTTAGCGCGTTCCCCTGGAACTACGGCTTCGAGGAGGACCAACTCTACTGCTTCATCGTGGGTAATGCACAGAGCGCCAGCACTTCTTATATCCCCGCGCTCAACACGTCGGCGGCTAAGGACGGCAGCAAGGGTCTGCAGCTGTATGCGTATAAGAGCTCTTATACCAATGCGGACAGCTCCTATGTCATCCTGCCCGAGATGAACTTCCTCGACGGCTCTGTGCAGCGGCATCCCCTGCTCTTCCATGCGAAGAACTACAGCACTTCCACTTCCTACTACGACTCGCTGCTCATCGGCGTGGTGTCCGACAAGGACGATATCCATACCTTCGAGTTGGTGAAGAAAGTGGGCGTCACGGGCAGTTGGGACTTCTATGAGGTCTCCTTCGCCGGTTTCGACGGACAGGAGCCTTCTTATTCGTATATCGCCATCATGGCCGTTGTTAATCCCTCGGCTTCCGGCGACCGCAACGGACGTATCTATATTGACAACCTGGGTGTCGGCACGTGTGCTTCGGCTACCGGGTTGCAGGTGGCTGACATCACCTCCTCTTCCGCCAAGCTCCGTTGGGACAAGGCCGAGGGCGGTGAGCCTTATGTGATTTGTGTACGCGAGGGCGAGGAGCCCGACTGGGATGGTGAAGAACTCGCGGGTGACGGCTATGCCGACTTCAGCGAGGACTACGACCAGGCTATGGCCGAGGGGCTGGAGCCCAACACCAACTATGTGTTCTATATCAAGATGAACTGCGGTGACGCGGGCGAGAGCCTTGTGCGCTCGGTGGCATTCCGCACGGAGTGCAGCGTGATTGCGTCGCTGCCGTGGACGGACAGCTTCGAGGATGCGCAGACCGGTGGGTATGTGATGCCGTATTGCTGGGAGCGCATAGGCTATGTGAGTGGTTCGAGTACCTATCCGTATGCCTATAATTATTCGTATTCGGCATTTGACGGCAGCAAGTCCCTCTATTTCTATGGCGGTGTGACCGGCACAAGCGAGCAGGTGGCTATCCTGCCTGCGTTGGACGAGTCGATAGCCATCAACAGCCTGCAGTTGTCGTTCATGTACAAGCAGGCGTCTATATCTGCAAATTACGGCCATCTGGAGGTCGGTACGCTCCATTACAGCGAGTCGGACACCGTCTTCACTGCTGTTGCTGCGTTGGACAAGGTTGCCGACTATACGTTGGCTGAGGTGCTGCTGACGGGTGCGCCTGCTGATGCGGACGCTATCGCTATCCGCTTCATCGGCGGCACGGGCAGCGGCACTTCTGCTTATGTGGACTCTGTCGTGCTGGCTGCCGCTCCGGCTTGTCCTGCACTGAAGGCACTGCGCGTGAGCGACGTACAGCGTCGTAGCATCTCTGTGGAGCTGTCCCCGAAGGATGGCGTGGCCGTGGGTAACAGCCAGTTGCTCATCGTCGATCCCGCTTCGCTCAGCCTCTCTGCTCCGTCAGACCTGACAGACGAACAACTGGAGGGCTATGCAAGCAACTTCGTGCTGCTGGAGGGCGAGACCTCGCACACCTTCGACCACCTCGACCGCAACACTACCTATTATATATACGCACGCGCGTATTGCGAAGGCGAGGCTGCCACACCGTGGCTCTCCGTTGAGGCTAAAACGCTGGATTTGCTTGAATGCGGGGAAAAAGACCCTACAGGTGTAGGAACAGCATTGACTTCTTTGATTAATACTTCATGGGGCTGTACCTATTCACAGACTATCTATACAGCGGCCGAACTGCAGGCACTTGGCTATCAGGCCGGTACTATTAATTCGGTGTCGTTCTATTATAATAGTAGCTCCTCTTATTTATCGAAGACGCAGTCTGTCTATATAGGAACGACCGATTCGGCTACCTTTAGCGGCTATACTGCAGACGACTTTATTGGTGGTCTTACACTGGTATATGGACCGACCTTGAACACGTTCCAAAGCGGATGGCGTACCTATGAGTTCTCCACTCCGTTTGTATGGGACGGTGTAAGCAATATCGTTATCGGTTTGCTCACGAACTCTGCTACCTCTTCCTCATCCAATTGGGGAACGTATGGTACAAGTTCGACAGATGTACGCACCATCTATCGTTACCGGGATAATACGCCGATTGATATTACGGACTTGAGTGCGGTGTCTAATGGTAGTTCTTCTTCCGTTCTGCCGAATGCGAAGTTCGGTCTCTGCGTTGCCGGCAATCCCTGCCCCGCAGTGGCAGAGGCGTCGTTCGAGCGTATCGAGGAGGGCACGACTAAGGTGGCAATCCACTGGTCGGCAGCTGAGGGCGATTACCTGAGCGGCTACGAGGTGTTCGTGAGTGACACCGCTGTTGTGGACTTCGAGGCAGTGCCTGCCGAGGCTGTTATTGCCAATGAGAGCAGTGCTTTGAGTCATACCTTCGAGGGGCTGACGCCTAAGCATCCGTACTACGCCTACGTGCGTGCCGTCTGCCAGGCAGAGGCGCATGACGAAGGCATGTCCGGCTGGGTAGAGGTGGCGTTCACTACGCTGGCTGACTGTCCGGCCGTGGTGGACCTCGACGCCGAACTGACGGCACTCAACGTCATCGATGCCCATTGGAGCAAGGCCAAGGCCGAGCAGGAGGAGACCTTCTTCTACATCCTCTCTACCGAGGCACTCGACCATGAGGGCATAGAGGCCGCTACGCCTGTGGAAGCAGACTCCGTCGGTGTACATCTGGACGGACTGCTCTATGACCAGGACTACTATATCTATGTCGGCAGCAAGTGCGGCGAGGATGTGTCCGACTACGACACCGTCCATGTCAAGACCCTGCCTGCTTGCCAGCCCGTGGAGAATATCGCCGCCAGCCGTCTGCAGCATAACCTCATCGAGCTGACGTGGGCAAGTGCGACCTTCGCGGTGGAGGATCAGTGGGCTGTCCGCCTGACCGACGCCGAGGGTAACGCCGTTGAGGGTGCTTCGGTGGTTGTCAGCGAGCGCAAGGCACTGTTCATCGGCCTGCAGCCCGAGACCGCCTACAAGGCATATGTCCAGGCTGTCTGCGGCGAGGAACTGAGTGCTGCCGAGGCAGAGTTCGACTTCACCACCGAGGCACAGCCTGCTGCAGAGGCGAAGATTGGCGAAGGAACAGCAACAACGTCTTATTATCCCTCCCATGCCCACTATAACTATAGTTTGACCGAGCAGATTTATACCGCAGAAGAGATTGGACGGTCGGGACAAATATTGTCTCTCACGTTCTATAATGGAGGGTCGAATGTGGTAACTCGCGACTTGACTATCTACCTGAAGGCTACAGAGAAGTCATCCTTCAGCAGTAATTCGGATTGGGAGGCGGTAAGCGTAGCCGATTTGGTATTCTCCGGTAGTGTCACGATGCTTGCTAACGGAGCTACTCTAATTACGTTGACCACTCCGTTCCAATATGATGGTACGAGCAATCTGGTATTGGTTGTAGATGATAATACGGCCAATTATTCTTCTACCTATCCCGGTTATTTGACCTATTATGTTGGTAGTACGAATCAGACCATCTATTATTACTCGGATGGAACTAATCTCGATCCGCTGAATTCCTTAACGGCATCCGGATATCGTAGCACCTCGAAGAACCAGATTGCGTTCGGTTTTGAGGCGAAGGCATGTTCTGACGTGACCAAGCTGGCTGTCAGCGATATTAAGGCCTTCACGGCTAAGCTGAGCTGGGAGCCGATGGGTAGCGAGACGGCTTGGCGCACTATCATGAGCGACACCGCTATCGTGGACTTCACGGCACTGGCTGCCGAGGACACCGTGGTGGTTAGTCAGCTGGTACTCAATGCAACGAACCTGACCGCCGAGGCGGAGCACTTCTTCTACATACAGCCTGTATGCGAAGGTGCCGAGGGATGGAAGAGCATCAGCTTCACGACGATTCCGTCCTGTCTGGCTCCGACGAGTGCCGCAGTGGATCGCCAGAGCATCACCGCGCACACCGCAACCATCAGTTGGGCTGACCCCAACGAGGAGCCTGCCGGGCAATATATTATCGCCTATGGTCCTTCCGCAAGCTTCGACTTGGAGAACCCGGAGACCTACCTGACCAAGACCGTGGACGCTTCGCCCTGCGTGCTGACCGAACTGGCAGCCGACGCGTCGTTCAAGGCAGCCGTGATGGCCAACTGCGGCGGCAGCGACCCCAGCCACTTCAGTAATGTTGTGTCCTTCTCGACTATCGAGTCCTGCTTCGCCGCCGGCCGTCCCGCCGTGCTGGACAGCAGTCTGAGCACCACGGGCGCTACGCTCTACTGGGTTGACTCGCGCAAGGCCGAGCAAGGCCACTATATCCTGATCTACGGCATCACCGACTCGCTCGACTTGGACGACCCGGAGACCTATGTATCAGTGGCTGTGGCTGACACCGCCTACGTACTCGAAGGCCTGACGCCCAACACCTCCTACACCGCGCTCGTCCGCACCGACTGCGGCAGCGAGGGCGTGTCTCGCAACTCCAACAGACTGTCCTTCATGACCGAGTGTGAGGTGGTGACCGAGTTCCCGTGGTCCGAGAACTTTGAGGGCTATGCGTCCTATCCGACTAATACCCGCTGGTCTGACAACTGCTGGGTTAATGTGCAGCATACGGTCGGTACCGGCACCAGCGGTTCGTCTAACCTGGGCTTCCGTATCTATACTTCTGCCATGGGCGGTAACGAGTCTGTCAAACTGGCTCTGCCGGATATGAAGGCCGGTGAGAAGACCCTGCTCGCACTGCCGGAGATGAATATCCCCGAGGCGAACGCCTACGAGTTCTTCATCAGTGTCTATCGTAATGCGACCGGTGAGAGCTATCAGCAGGAGGGCGTACGTATCTACGTCAGCCCCGAAGCGTCGGTCGATAATGTGAATGCACAGGAGTTGGGCTTCATCAGCCGCAACATCAATGTCAAGGACCTCGACCACGGTATCGACGCCGAGGCGGAGTCAGGCTGGTACACCTACCAGTTCACCATCCCCATGAGCGGTCTGTGCCACATCATCGTGCTGGGCGAGAGTCAGTACGGCAGTTCGACCTATATGGATAACTTCCTGGTACGTGCTATCCCCGATTGCAAGGAGCCTGTCGGCATCATTGCCTCCGAGGAGGACCTCCAGGCCCGGAGCGCCCGTATCGTATGGCAGGCCGGCGGCGAGGAGACGCGGTTCCAGTATGTAGTCCTGCCTCAGGGCGAGGAGTTGGGCGACGAGCCCGCTTGGGTGCTCGTGAACGAGCCTGCAGCCGAGCTCGAGGACCTCACCCCGAACACCGCGTATGACATCTACGTCCGCGCTTACTGCGGCGAAGACCTGCAGAGCGAGCCGCGTATGGGCGCCTCCTTCCGCACCGCTTGCGCGGCTGTACCGCTGCCCTATGCATACGGATTCGAGGAAGGACTCTACTGCTACACCGTAGGTAATATGCAGAGCAAGAGCTCTTCCTATATCCCCTACTTGTCTTCCTCTGCTAAGCATGACGGCCAGTACGGATTGTATATCAGTGCATCCTATAGTACCGGCACCTATGGAACCCACGCTGACAGCGCGTATGTCATACTGCCCGAGTTCGAACTCGGCGACGAGGATGCTATCCGCAACTACTCCATCTCGCTCTACGCCAAGGCTACGAGCACCACAAATACTTATAGCGCTTACAACGAGCACTTGCTCATCGGCGTGGTGGAGACACCGGACAGCGCGGGTATGGCTTCGTTCGTAAAGGTGGCTGACGTGACGCTGACGACCACGATGAATCAGTACGAGCTGCCGCTCGCCGCATACCAAGGCCAGGGCAAGTATATCGCGCTGCTGGCTGTTGCTCCGCAGAGCACCCTGAGCAGCCGTTACGGCTCGTTCTACGTGGATGACATCAACGTATTCCGTACGCCCGCTTGCCAGCCGTTGGCTTCTGTCTCCGTAAGCAATATCGAGCGTCGGTCGATGACCGTCACTCTGCATGCGAAGAACGGCCAGTCGCTGGGCAGCAACTACGAACTCGTATGCGCTACCGCAGCGCTCAGCGATGAGCAACTGGAGGCAGCCGATAAGATTCAAGTGGTCGATACCAACGCCTACGCACTGACCGGCCTGGAGCGCGATACCCGCTACTACATCTACGTCCGCGCTAACTGTGGCGAGGATGGCAACAGCACATGGGTAAGCACCGAGGCTAAGACCAAGGCACTGGAGGACTGCGACGTTGTTACTATCGGCACAGGTGACTCTAAAGGTTACTACTTCCCGCTTAATAACTTCTATAACTACTCCTACACGCAGCAAATCTTTGATGCGGCAGAAGTAGGTTCGGAGGGTACTATCTCGCAGGTATCCTTCCGGTATGCATATTCGACGGACATGGCCCAGGCTACCGAGGTGTCTATCTATATGGGACATACGACCAAGAGCGAGTTCGCTTCTACGTCGGATTGGGTTCCGTTTGCAGACCTGACATTGGTTTATCAGGGTGCGTTGAATTGTACGCAGGGTTGGAATGACTTCGTACTGACCACTCCGTTTGAGTATAACGGTACGGACAATCTGGTATTGGCTGTCAATGACAACCTGTACGGGTATGATGGACAGTCTTATACCTTCTATTATACTTCGGGTACACAGTATAAGTCGTTGTACTACTATAGTGATGGCAGTCCTTGCCCGGCATCCTCTCCTATAGCCGGCTACAGAAGTCAGAGCCGTAACAATGTCCGCTTCAGTGTATGCGCTCCCGGTGCTCCTTGCCCCGTTGTGACGAACGTGCAGGCCGAACTGGTCGGCGCCGGTGCACACGAGGCGAAGGTCAGCTGGACCGCGCCCACCAATGTGGACTACCTGAGCGGCTATGAGTTGCTCTTCAGCACCGAGGCCGTGACCGACTTCGACGCCGTAGCACCCGAGGCCATCAAGACTCTTGCTATCGGCACCGAGGAGTACGTCACCAACGAACTCGAGGCCTCTACCGACTACTACATCTATGTACGCGCTGTCTGCATGGCCGAGGAGCACAACGACGGCAAGTCCGACTGGGCCGTGGCTACCATCGCTACCCTGGCCGACTGCCCCGCTGTCGTATCGCTCAGCAATGAGGTGACCGGCCTCAACGTGGCTGACATCGCATGGGATGTGGTGAACGCGGCACAAGACACCGCCTTCGTCTATGTCCTCTCTGACGTCGAACTGGACGATGAGGCACTGGCTGCGGCTACGATGCAGGAAGTGGACTCCCTCGGACTCCACCTCACCGGACTCAACTACGAGCAGGACTACTACCTCTATGTAGCAAGCCATTGCGGCGAGGATATATCCGTGTTCGAGATGACGCACTTCACTACACTGCCCGAGTGCCAACCCGTGGTTAACCTGCAGGCACAGCCTGCACACAACATGGTGACACTCACCTGGGAAAGCGCACAGTTCGCTGAGGAGACTCAGTGGGAGGCCGGTATCGTCGGCATGGACAACACCGTCCTTGTCAGCGAGCGCACGGCTCAGTTCATCGGACTGGAAGCCGAGACCGACTACCAGGCCTTTGTACGACCCGTCTGCTCCGAGACACTGACCGGTGGCGAGACCGTACTTGACTTCACCACTGCTGCCGCACCGGATGGCTGCATCCAGATTGGTACAGGCACTTATTTAAACAACTCCGTTCCGTTCGCCAGCTACTACCACAACAGCTATAGCCAGCAACTCTATACGGCGGCAGAGATTGAACAAGGTGCCGGTACGATTAGGTCGATTGCCTTCGGCTATGGTGCGACGATGTCAACCACACGTAATATCACAGTCTATATGGCCAACACAACCGTCGGGACACTGTCGTCTTATGTGACCGAAGACCTCGTAGAGGTATATTCGGCTAAGAATACAGAGTTTAGCGGTGACGGCATGGTTAATCTGCCTTTGGATAATGCCTTTGACTATACCGGTGGTAATCTCGTCGTGGCTGTCTATATGAACTATGATGCAGCGGAGACCTCTTATAGTTCTACGTCACGGTTCTATACCTCCTCTATCAGCGGTATGTGCCTCTATGAGGTTAACGACGTGACGGCTAAGGATACATTGCATATCGCGGATGCTGTTCCTGTCACAGGCAAGACTCCGTCAGTTCAGTCCTCTCGTCCGAACATCCGCTTCTGCTTCGAGCCGAAGGCTTGTCTCGATGTGAAGAACCTCGCCGTTAGCGACATCACCAAGCACAGCGCCAAGGTATCATGGATACCGATGGGCAATGAGTCGGCATGGAACGTGGTCATCAGCGAGAGCGAAATCAGCGACTTCACAGGCGTTGCGTCCGAGGAAGTGGATTTCATCAACCACGTCTTCGACCAACTGACCGCAGGCATAGAGTACCACGTCTATGTACAGCCCGTCTGCGACGGCGCCGACTGGAAGCACATCAGCTTCATCACCGAGGCCTCCTGTCTGGGCGTGACGAACCTCGCGGCTGAGGCTGTGACGGAATCCGGCGCACGTATCACGTGGACCGACCCGAACGCCGAGCCCGCCGGCAGCTACACCGTGGCTTACGGCCCCGCCGAGAGCTTCGACCTGAACGATGCCGCTACCTTCGCTACCGTGCAGAGCGCTAACCTCTTCGCTAACCTCAGCGACCTGGAGCCCCTGACCACCTACAGCTATGCTGTCATGGCAGACTGCGGTACAGCGGACGCCACTGACCCGAGCGATTACAGCGCAGTGGCTCAGTTCACCACCCGGTGCGGAGCTATCACCACACTGCCGTGGAGTGAGGACTTCGAGGACCTGACGGCGCAGACTATCCCGCAATGCTGGGACAACAGTGCATCCGCTTCCCCCACTGCCTCCGGCAGCAACTCCTGGTATGTATGGGGCGTATATAGCAAGAACGACAACCAGATGCTGCGCATGTACAATTGGTACGTAAGTGAAGGCACTGCTCTCATCAATACGCCGCTTATCCAACTGCCGAATGCGGAATGTGAGTTCACCTTCAACTATGCAAACCAAGCAAATTGCGGCGCATTCGAGGTACGTATCTCCGTGGACGGCGGCGAGTTCACTTCGCTCAAGTCCTACGCTGAGAGCGGCTCGACCGATAAAGAAGTTGTGGGCACATGGCTGCCGGATACTATCGCTCTGGCTGACTATGCCGGTCATATGATCCAGCTGCAGTTCTTCGCAACGGCTAACTATAGCTCGGGATCTATCTTCGTGGACAACGTGCGTGTAGCACTCGTCGGCGACGATACAACTACCGGACTCAATGCCTACAGCGCAGACAAGGAGCAGGCTGTCAAACTCATCATCGACGGCAAACTCTTCATCCTGCGCAACGGCCTCTGGTACGACGCTACCGGCCGCCGCATCGAAGAACCCCTCCGCAAGTAAGCACGCGCTAACCACCGCAAGGTGAATACAACAACAGGGCTGCCCGCTGGGCAGCCCTGTTGTCGTCTCTGTTGCTTCGGGTGCCCCTCACCTGGGACGCGGGCGGCTCGCCCGCGAGTGCCCGGAACGGGCAGGGATTCGGACTTTACTGCACCGCTGCGTCTGGCGACGCATCCGCGGGCGAGCCGCCCGCGTCCCAGGTGAGCACGTCCCAGGTGGGCGCGTCCCAGGTGAGCCGAATGGTGCTTTTGACCTTCGACTAATTTGGAGTGCGCTACGCACCTTCGACTGATTTGGAGTGCGCAACGCACCTTCGACTTTCGACTGATTATCAGGGCGGTTAGCAGACCTGGAACAGAGCTGAAACAGAGCTGAGGGGTAGGAGTCCGTGATTTTCACCGACTTACACCCCTCAGCATCGTTCCAGCATCGTTCCAGGTTCGTTACGCGTTCGGGACGCCGCCCGTTACCTGACCGTTACCTGACCGTTCTAGTCCTACTAGTCTCACTAGTCTTACTAGTCTCACTAGTCTTACTATTCCTTTGACTCTTAAATCTTTGTGAGTTTGGCGTAGGTGAGGAGGAGGGTCTTGTCGCCCTTCTCGTCGAAGCGGATATCGACCTTGTCGTTGTCGTTGCTGCGGTAGAGGCGCGTGACCGTGCCGTTGCCGAAGACGCGGTGGGTGATGCGGTCGCCCGCTTGTAGTCCCCAGTCCTGCGCCGTCGGCTCCTCGGAGGGTAGGGGCTCGGAGGCAGGGGAGGGGGGAGAGGGGCGGAGTTCCGGAGTTCTGGAATTCCGGAGTTCCGGATGTCTAGAGTTCCGGATATCCTGTCTCTCGGAGCTCCATCCTCCGGCGTAGCCGGTGCTCCAGCCGCGCGGTGCCTCCCGCACGGGGACTGCCTGCTCCATACTCAGGTAGCGGCGGTCGATGTCGCGCAGGAAGCGCGAGGGGGAGGTGAACTGCACGCTGCCGTTGCGGAAGCGCTGGCGGGCGTAGCTGAGCGAACAGCGCACCATGGCGCGAGTGATGGCCACGTACAGCAGCCGTCGCTCCTCCTCTATCTCCGCCGCCGTCTCGCAGAACGGGCCGGGGAACAGGTTCTCCTCCAGTCCGACGATATAGACATAGGGGAACTCCAACCCCTTGGCCGCATGGATGGTCATGAGTGTGACGCGGGGTGTCTCGTCCGTCAGGCGCTCGTCCTGGTCGGTCAGCAGGCTCACCTCCGCGAGGAAATCGCTGATGGGTGTGAAGGATATGCCCTGCTCCTCGCGCTGGCGCACGAAGTCGCGTATGCCGCTCAGCAGCTCGTCGAGGTTCTGCTTGCGGTCGATGCCCTCGGGCGTGCGGTCCAGTGCCGCCGCCGTCATCAGCCCCGAGCGGTTGAGCACCTGCTCGGCAAAGCTGTACGCGTCGGCCGTCTCGCTCAGGTCGCGCAGCTCTGCCATGAACAGGCCGAACTGCATGAGCTTCTTCTGCGTGGCCGCAGACACCTGCAGTCCGCACTCCTGCGGCTGCTCCACCACCTGCATCAGGCTCACGCCGTGGCCCGCCGCGCACTCCGCCACGCGCCGCATCGTCGTCTCGCCGATGCCGCGCGCCGGCGTGTTAATCACGCGCAGCAGTGCCTCCGTGTCCTGCGGGTTGGCCGCCAGCCGGAAGTAGCAGACGGCGTCCTTGACCTCCTTGCGCTGGTAGAAGCTGGTGCCGCCGTAGATGCGGTAGGCGATGCCGTGCTTGCGCAGCTCGTTCTCGAAAGCGCGGGACTGGGCGTTGGTGCGGTAGAGGACGGCTATGTCGTCGTAGTTGACGCCGCGTCGGGCGGCGATGTCCTCCACCACGCCCTCCGCCTCCTCGCGGTCGCTCAGGTAGCCCGTCAGCGGCAGCCGGTCGCCTACGGCGTTCTCGGAGTAGATATGCTTGTATATCTGGTTCTTGTTCTGATGTATGAGTGAGTTGGCGGCCTCGACGATGGTCTGCGTGGAGCGGTAGTTGCGCTCCAGTTTGAACAGCCGCGCGTCGGGGTAGCCGTTCCGGAAGGTGAGGATGTTGCGGATATCCGCTCCGCGGAAGGAGTAGATACTCTGCGCATCGTCGCCCACCACGCACACGTTGTTCTGCGGCTCGCCCAGTTGGCGCACGATGAGGAACTGCGCGTAGTTGGTGTCCTGGTACTCGTCCACCAGCACGTGGGTGAACTGCTCCTGGTAGTTGGCGAGCACGTCGGGGTGGTCGCGGAAGAGGAAGCATATGTTGGTCAGCAGGTCGTCGAAGTCCATGGCGTTGGCGGCCCGCAGGCGCAGCTGGTAGTTGTGATAGACCTCGGCCATGCGGTAGTGGCGCTCCATGCGGTCGCGGGCGGCGTACGAGCTGTTCTGCGCGTACATCTCGCTGGTGCACAGGACATTCTTCGCCGCCGATATCTTGCTCAGCATGGCGTTTGTCTTATAGACCTTCTCGTCCAGTCCGAGGTCGCGCACCACCTGCTTGACCACGGACTTGCTGTCCGTGGTGTCGTAGATGGAGAAGTCGGCGGTGAAGCCCAGGAGGGCCGCTTCGCGGCGCAGTATCTTGGTGCATATGCTGTGGAAGGTGCCCATCCATAGATAGCGCGCCCGCTCCGCGCCTACCACGTGCGCGATACGGTCCTTCATCTCGCGGGCCGCCTTGTTGGTGAAGGTCAGCGCCAGTATATGGTTAGCCCTCACGCCGCGGTCCAGCAGGTGGGCGATGCGGTAGGTCAGTACGCGCGTCTTGCCCGACCCTGCGCCCGCTATCACTAACTGCGGACCGCCCTCATAAAGAACGGCTTCCCGTTGGCTGTCATTGAGTTGGTCTATATAATCCATCTGTCGGTCGTTTTTTTCTTCGGCAAAGGTACAAAAAATATTTGGTATATTCAATTTTTTTTTGTAATTTTGCAACGCTTTAGTGTGAGCAGTATGTTACCTGTCGAGTTCATAGAACGTATGCGTCAGCAGTTGGGCGGTGAGGCCGACCTGCTGTTTCAGTCTCTGGAACAGCAGCCGGTGACCAGTATCCGCCTCAATGACAAGCAGGATGTGCTCACCTTCGACTGCGACATCGACGAGGTGCCGTGGCAGGAGGACGGCTATTACCTGAGCGAACGCCCGGTCTTCACGCTCGACCCGCTCTTCCACGCGGGCTGCTATTATGTCCAGGAGGCCAGCAGTATGTTCCTCCAGCAGGCTCTGGAGCAGTATGTGACGCGCGACGCCGTCGTGCTGGACCTGTGTGCCGCACCGGGCGGCAAGTCCACGCTGCTGAGCCAGTACCTCGGACAGGGGGGGCTGCTCATCAGCAACGAGGTGGTGCGCCAGCGGGTGTTCATCCTGTCGGAGAATATCCAGAAATGGGGCAACGGCAACACTATTGTCACCCATAACAGCCCGGCGCAGTTCGGCGAGCAATGTACGAACCTGTTCGACTGCGTGGTGGTCGATGCCCCCTGCTCGGGCGAAGGCATGTTCCGCAAGGACCCGCAGGCGCGGGATGAGTGGAGCCCCTATGCCGTGCAGCAGTGTGCCGAACGTCAGCGCAGTATCCTGCTGGATGTGTGGGACGCCCTCCGGCCGGGCGGTGTGCTCATCTACAGCACCTGCACCTTCAACCGCGAGGAGAACGAGGAGAACGTGCAGTGGATAGCCGAGTGCCTCGGTGCCGAGGTGCTGCCGCTGGCCTGCGACCCCGAATGGGGCATCACGGAGGGACAGCCCGGCTACCATTTCTACCCGCATCGGGCCAAGGGCGAGGGCTTCTATATCTGCGCGTTGCGCAAGACGCCTGAGGACTACGCCCCCTTCCGCCCCAAACTCGCCCGCTCGGCCGGGAAGCAGCAGGCGGTCAATAGTGACTATATCCGCATCGCCCGCACGTGGCTGCAGCATCCCGAGAACTGGGCCATCCGCCAGTCCGACCGCTTCCTGACAGCCTACCCGCTGCACTACAGGGAGCTGATAGAGTGGTTCTCCGCCCATTTCACCTGCGTGCTGCTGGGCTTCGGCCTGGGCGAGGAGCGCGGACGGACTATCGCACCGCAGCATAGCGTGAGCATGCTCAAGGACCTGCGGCGCGAGGCCTTCCCGCAGGTCGCCCTCTCGCAGGAGCAGGCGCTGGCCTACCTGCGCACCGAAGCACTGATGATTGATAACATGTCCGTCGGACTCGTGCTGCTCACCTATGAGAACGTGCCGCTGGGCTTCGCCAAGAATGTCGGCAACCGGCTCAATAACCTCTATCCGAACGAGTGGCGCATCCGTAAACTATAGCCCCTTTGTTGTGCAACGATTCTGCAGACATATAACCCTTTGCTTGCTGACGGTCCTGTTATGGGTCGTCAGCATACCTGTTCTTTCGGCACGCCGCGTGGCCGTGACGACGGAGGGCACCGAGTATTGGGTGACCTTCATGCGCAATAACGGCCTGCCCATCGAGGACATGTCCCTGCGCTTCGTCCTGATGTTCACCGCGCAGGAGGACGTGGATGTGGTCATCGAGACGGCCGGCGGGCTGCAGGAGGTGCATGTGGCGGCGGGGACCTACGAGGAGTACGACCAACTCACCGCGCAGAATGCCTATATGGACGAGAGCGAGGTGGTGCAGCCCCGCGGCGTGCATATCTACTCCAAGCAGGACAGCATCCCCTTCTCCTGCTTCGCCTATGCCGACGGCGGTATAGGCGGCCGTACCTCGCGTGACGCGACGCTGCTGCTGCCGGTGCGCATGCTCGGCAAGGAGTATGTGGTGCAGACCTTCCCCGAGGATATCCTCTCCACCGAGTTCGCCGTCGTCGCCACGGAGGACAACACCTGCGTGACCATCGTCCCCGCCTCCGCCACCTACCAGGGCAGTACGGCGGAGACACCGCTGCAGCGTGTGCTCAACCGCGGCGAGGCCTTCATGGTGGCCAGTACGACCTATAACGACGCCAACGGCGAGATCATCGACATGAGCGGCAGCCGCATCTGTGCCGACAAGCCCGTGGCCGTGTTCAACGGCAACGAGGGTACGAAGATACCGCTGGTGCAGGCTTACTTCCAGGACCACACCTTCGAGCAGGTACAGCCCGTCAAAGGGTGGGGGACGGACTTCTACCTCGGCCTGGGCAGCTCGGTTAAGGACAACCGCTTCTATATCACCGCCATGCAGGACGGGACGACCGTCACCGTCACGCGCAGCGGCACGTCCTCGATGACGAACACCTACACGCTGGATGAGTTCCAATCGCCGCGTAACGCGCAGGACAAGCCCCTGTCGGTGCAGCTGAACGCCATGCTCAGCAATGCCTATATCCATAGCGACAAGCCCATCCTCGTCTATGACTACCTGACCTGCGGCGCGCAGAACCAGACCTCGGAACTGGACGGCGACGGTAACCTGATTGTGGGTAACTGGGGCAACCCCGCCAATGCGCAGCTGCCGGCCTGGAGCAGCCGCGTGCAGGACATGACCTTCTTCACACGTCAGATACCCAACGAGCAGGAGGATGTCGTGCAGCGGAACTACGTGCAGGTGCTGACCCGCACCGCCGAGACGGCGCTCCTCACCCTGGACGGCGCCGTGCCCGCGGCCGCATGGACCCCCTTCGGGGCGGACAACAGCATGTCCTATGCCAACATCGAACTGACCACCTACGGCTACCACCATATCAGCACCACCGGCGAGGGCTTCGTCGGCATCGTCTATGGCCTGAACTCCGACGCCGAGGCGTATATGTACACCCTGGGCTACCGCCCCGTGCCGGGCATCGACTCGCTGTTCATCAGCGACCCCGCCTCGCCCGTCATGGACATCAAGTCCTACGACCTGGCCCGCATGCCGCAGGGCTGGTACCAGCGTCAGCCGGACGACTGGGCCAACAAGGAGGACGCCCGCCCGGACACCGCCGTCGTCTGCGACAGCACCTCCCTCACCTTCCTCACCCAACTCACTCCGTTCGAGAACACAAGCAAGGTGGAGTGGCAACTGCTCAACTGCGACCAGCAGGGTAACCCCCTGGGCACCGCCATCGCCCCCACACCCGTGGAGGTCACCGACCTGACCAACCCGCTCCAGACATGGGAGCATCAGTTCATACTGGACGACGAGTCGGACCTCGAGCCCGAGGAGCGCCGCCCCTTCCAGTACTTCGAGCTGGATGTGCTGCTCTACCGCGAACCGCTCATATGCAGCGAGTCTAATTGTGCGTTGGACGACATCGATACACTCAAGACCGTCATCCGCGTCAACCGTATCTATAACGACACGACCCGTCGCGTCATATGCCGCGGCGACACCCTCCGCTTCTTCTTCGACACCGAGGACTACCGCATCGACCGCGACCACCGCGAGGACATGGACTCGACCCTCTTCGTCTTTGACGAACAGGACACCTCCGCGCCGCATAAGCAGTTATACGTGGTGGGTGAGCCCGATGCGGACAACGGCGTCAATATGTGGACGCGCCGCTACGAGTCGGCCGGCGGGTGCGACAGTATCGTCACACTGATGCTCTGGGTCTGCGAACCGGTGCTCCATCATATCGACACCGTCGTCTGTACCAACGAGCCGCTGACCTTCCCCGACAGCCGTTTCTTCCGCGACGAGGCCGGCCGCCCGCGCGAACTGGCCCTGCCCGTCTCGCAGCCCGACACCGTCTATCGCGACACCCTGCACCATAGCACCGCCAACTGCGATGACTGGAAAGTCTTCGACCGCACCTTCCCGGGATGCGACAGTATATGGGAGGTGCATATCGACACCTGCGGATGGCATGAGATAGTGACCCGCGACACGTTCTGCGTCAACGGATACTACGGGGAGCCCTATATATGGCACCGTGAGCCGGGTAATACGCTGCGCGACACATCGATATATGTGAAACCGGCCGACCTGGGCGACACCATCATCGTGCGGGACACACTCCGTACCCGAGCCTGTCCCGACTGCGACGCACAGACCCTGCAGCACTGGAAGGGCTACTGCGACTCGGTGCTCATCCTCCGCCTCTTCGTGCCTCGTTACTACCACTATACACTTGACCGCCAGTTCTGCGACTCGCTCTTCAACTATGCGACGCAGCAGCGCGAGAAAGTGACGGACAGCGAGTGGACGGGCCACATGACCGACCCCGACGACCCCTCGAAGTTCCGCTACCTGTGGAATGCCACGGAGGGAGCCGACAGCCTCATCCGCGCCGACAGCCTGACCTTCCTGCCGGCCGGCACCCACATCATCGTAGACAGCCTCGTCACCCAATACGGCTGCGATAGTATCTACACCATGACCCTGAAAGTGTCGTCCCTGATTGACATCTCCACCCCCATGCAGGCGTGCGGCAACGAGCGGAGCGTCTATCTCCGCAACGGCAAGGTCCTCTTCGACGGCACGACCTCGCCTTACCGCTCTGCGACGGACGAGGACCTGGTCATCTCCTATGACACCACACTCCTGGCCGTGGGGAACGGATGCGACACCATCGAGCATGTCACCCTGACCGTCCACCCCATCTGGTACGTGGAGGAGGACTCGGTCGTCTGTCAGGACGAGCCTTTCCAGTGGACACTCCACACGGGACGCCCCTTGTACAACACCGACGGACGTCGCGTCACGCTCAGCACGGCTACGGTCGGTGAATTCGTCTATATCGACAGCATGACCTCCCGCTACCACTGCGACAGCCTGCGTGTCCTGCGCCTGAAGGTCAATCCCTCTTACATAGGCGACCGCCGTACCGTCATCCCGAAGACGGTCTGCCTCACGGACACACCCTTCGTATGGACGGACCACCGCGTCAATCCGCTGACGGGTGAGCCCTGGCGCTTCAGCACCGACACCGTCTTCCGCGACACCATCGTCCTCCCGACTCTGTGCGACAGCGTGGTCGAACTCAACCTGACTGTCAGCGACAACCACGACCGGGGAACCTCGTGGCGGATATGTAAGAATGATGCGCCCTACTACTATGCCCCCCATGCCAAGTACTACAAGCCCGACACTATCTCCGTGGGGCTGCATGCTTATTGGGAGCTGGTCAGAACAGCGGAGGGCTGCCCGTATTACGACACGCTCTACCTGACCGTCAATCCCTACTATCCCGACAGCGCCATGACCGACACCGTCTGCCGTACCGACGGCGGTACCTATGCGTGGGAGAGACATACCTCGGATGACCATACCGTATGGAGCGTGGCGCAGCAGCGCCGTGTCCGTGCCGACGCACTGCCCGCTGACATCGTCGGTACCTACACCTATATTGACAGCCTGCTCACCGAGCAGTGGGGCTGCGACAGCATCTGGACGCTCACCCTCCATGTGGGGCAGCAGTACTACGACACGACCCGCTACACCTTCTGCGACACCGCCTCCTACCTGTGGCAGGACACCCTCTACTACGGTCATCGCTACGACTCCGTCGCACACCCCTTCAGCGACAACCAACGCCGTATCGTCCGCACCGACGGCCCGAACGAGTACAGCATCAACTATGGCACATACCTCCGCTGCGACAGCGTCTTCGTGCTCTACCTGACCATGCACCCCACCTATCCCGACGTGGCGCCGCAGGACACCGTCGTGCGGCATATATGCGATAACGACACGCTCCACTGGTACAACGGGCTGGAGTTCAACACCGCTCATACCCATGTCACCGCCGTCACGCGCCATGTGCTCACCGACCGCATACCGACCGACCACACCTGTGACTCGGCCGTGGCGATGGTGGTCTATGTGCATCCGACCTACCTGGAGCACAGCCCCGATACGAATATCTGCCGTACCACGCCGCTCCTCTGGCCGGACCATCCCCGTGTCGGCGAGACGCACCGCCGCCTGTGGCTCACGATGCAGGACGGCACTGTCACACAGGTCTCCTCCGACGCTATCCCCACCGACTCCGTCGGCACCTTCACACTCACGGACAGCCTGCTCACACGTACCTGCCCCGACTGCCGGGACGGTATAGGATGCGACAGCGTCTGGACCCTCACCTATACCGTGCGCCCTATCTATGACACCCACCACGACCACACTATCAGCGACGAGGAGTGGTACATGTGGGAGGACACGATGTTCGTCGGTAAGAAAGTGCTGCCCGACACCATCAGCGACGCCCATTATATCCATGGCGCGACCCCGCTCATCGTGGCCGGCGGGGTGGTCAATGAGTATAGTGTCACCTATCCCACGCATACCTACCTCTGCGACTCGACCGAGCGCCTGCGCCTGCTGGTCGGCACTATCTTCCGTGACACCCTGCGCAACGAGCATGTCTGCGTGAACACTCCCTATAACTGGTACCGTCCGGACGCCACGGGACGGCGTTCGCTCGTCCGCACCATCTCGCCTGCTGACTATCCTGCGGCGGCTGCGACGGACACTGTCCACTGCCTCTACTACGACTCGCTGACTAACTATGTCGAAGGCTTCGGCTTCGACTCTATCTTCGTGCTCGACCTGACTATCCACCCCACTTTCCACATGCCTGTGGATATCGACTCTGTCTGCCAGGGCTCGCCCTACCACTGGCGTGACGCCGAGGGCAAGGAGCACACCGAGGCCCTGCGCGACGAACAGGGTAACCACCTCGTAGCCATACCCACCGACACCACCGGCTGGATAATCATCTACGACAGCCTGCGTACCCTCACCTGTGCCGACTGCCAGTCGGGCGACGGTTGCGACTCGGTTCATACGCTGCGGCTCTATGTCAACCCCGTCTATGACTACCCCCACGCGCATGTCATGTCCGACGAGGATGTCTATAAATGGGAGCATACGCTCTATATAGGCAGCAAGGTGGACCGCGACACCATCGACCCCGACCGCTGGTTCCTGCCCGAAGAGACCGTGCAGATAGTCGTGGCGCCCGAGGTGGTCAATAACTACGACACGCTCTATCATACCCGCCTGCTCGGGTGCGACTCCGTCGAACGCCTGCGTCTGCTCGTCGGACCCGTCTTCCGTGACACGCTCCTCAACCAACACACCTGCCGCAACGAGGCCTACACATGGCGTCGGGCCGGACGGACCATGCAGGACTCCGTGGTGCGGGTCATCACACCCGATATGTTCCGCTATACCGAGGGCGGCGGTGTGCAGCGTATGCTCTACTACGACTCGCTGACCAACTATATCGAGGGCAACGGCTTCGACTCCATCTTCACCCTTGAGCTCTTTATCCATCCGACCTACACCATGCCCATCGACACCGACTCCGTCTGCGGCACACGCACGGCCGAGGTCTATCACTGGTTGGATGCCGACGGGCACGAGCACACACGTGCCCTCTATAACGCACAGCATCAGCGCATCAGCACCATCACCCTCGACACCGTCGGCTGGATTACCGTCTATGACAGCCTGCGCACCGTCACGTGCCCCGACTGTCAGGCCGGCGAGGGCTGCGACAGCGTGCATATACTCCACCTCTACGTCCGTCCTATCTATCACCACCCCGAGCAGCTGACCCTCTGCGACAACGACACCGTCATCTGGCAGCGCCGCCTCTATGTGGGTGACCTCTACGACGTGACCGCATGGGGCGTTCCTGCCGAGCGCACACTCGAATACGACTCGGTCATCTATATCCCCTCCGACTCGCATACCTATCGCGACACGGCGCGCTATCAGACCGTCCTCGGCTGCGATAGTATCTACTACCTGCACCTCGTCAAGCACGCGACCGTCTTCACTCAGCAGTATGACACCATCGCCGACAACGACAGCGTCTGGTGGTTCGGCTATGGACGCAACCGCCACGAGGCGCGCGAGTTCCATGTGGACGACTATACCGACCTCACGCGCGTGCCTTATACTGTCCGCCTCATCGACACCCTCCGCACGGCTGACGGATGCGACCATATCATACACGACTCGCTGACCGTCTTCCCCTCCTACCACTTCGTCGAGCACGACCGCACTTGTAGCAACGAGCTCTATGAGTGGCGCGGGCAGACCGGGCTGAACTACTTGGAGACCGGCTCCTTCTTCGACAGCCTGCATACCACCGTCCCCGGACGCGAGGTCGGGTTTGACTCCGTCTATGAGCTGCGGCTCATCATCATGCCCTCTATCGAGACACGTATCTCCCGCAACCAGTGCAAGAACGACACCATCGACTGGCACGAGCAGCGTATCTTCTACGACCCCGCCTCCTTCGCCAACGCCGAAGAGGTCGAGTACAAGGCAATCTACGCCAAGGAGGAGGTCGATGGACTCACCTGCGATGCCGTCCACTACATGACCGTTCGCTACTACGACTACTACCACCGCGCCGGGGAGCAGACTATCTGTATGTACGATGACTTCCGTTGGGAGGACCACCCGCGCGACGACGAAGACCACCGCCTCATGTGGCTCACCGCTGAGGACGGTACCTCCTGCCGGGTATGGTCCGACTCCATACCGACCGACTCAGCCGGCGTCTTCCTGCTCACCGACTCGCTCACGACCGGCTTCTGCGGCTGCGATAGTATCTACCGGCTCCAACTGACCATACTCGAGGCCTTCCGCGAGTACGACACCGTCCAGGTCGTCTGCACCGGCGACCCCGCCTACTGGTCCATGCGTCCCGACACCGTCTATGGTAGCGACGTGGCCGGCTATGTCTATGACACGCTCCACTATGTCAACCGACTCGGTTGTGACAGTAACTACTACTTCCGCGTCGAGTACCACCAGTCCTACTACTTCAACGAGACCGACCGCATCTGTGCCGACGAACCCGAGTACATCTGGCAGAATCAGGACCATGCGGCCCTGCTCGCCGAGGCCATGACCTGGACCGAGCCGCACGACACCGTCCTCTATGCGCACTACCGTACCGTCCATGACTGCGACTCCACCTTCGAGCTCGCCCTCCATATCGACCCCGTGACTATCGAGGAGTGGAACGACACCATCTGCCGCTCCGAGACCTATGTCCTCAACGACGAGAAGGGCTATCGCTATACTGAGCCCGGCACCTACTACGACACCCTGCGCAATGCTTACGACTGCCGTAACTATCGCACCGTCCATCTCACCGTCGTCGAGCCTACCGCTTTCCACGTGCAGCCTGACACGGCCTGCGCCGATGCCGGTGAGTACTCCATGCACGTGCAGTACGAGGGATGGAGCCCACTCACCTATACCATCCGCTACGACTCGGCCGCCCTCGCTGCCGGCTTCACCGACCTCCTCGACGAGCCTGTGCTCGACACAGCGCTCCTCCATGTGCCCATGCCGCTGCCCGCCGTGCGCACTTCGTATATCCGCCCCGATACCTACCATGCCACTGTCTTCTTCCATACAGGTAAGTGCCTCAACGACAGCCTTACACGCACCGACTACTCCTTCGTGCTCAGCTATCCCTCGTGGCTGCTTGAACAGCACTGGAACGACGCCATAGGCATACTCGTCAGCGGACTCAACGGCGGCTATACCTTCTCCGCCTACCAGTGGTATCGCAATGGCGAACCGCTCATCGGAGAGACACGCCCCTGGCTCTATCAGCCCCACTGGCTTGAGATAGGTGCACAATACAGCGTCGCCCTCGTCCGCGAGGGGGAAGAGCAACCCTACCTCACTTGTCCCATCACGCCCGGCACACGACCCGACCACCTCATACCGACCCAACACTACGTCTCTGTCGTGCCGTCCGTCGTCGTCCGTGAGAACCCTGTGGTCAATATACTCTCCACAACGACAGGACACTACACCGTCTATAACCTCCAGGGACAGCCCGTCCTCTCCGGTGCCATTGAGCCGGACGAACATAACGCCCAGGAGATAACGCTCCCCAATGTCAGCGGCGTCTATATCTTCGACCTCGTCCAGGATGACGAGGGGGAGAAACGCCGCGTCAAAGTGATTGTCGAATGATACGTCCGCGCCACATACTGACCCTCTTGCTGCTCCTGCTGACCGCCCTCCCGCTGTCCGCACAGACACGCATGTGGAGTGGGGCGGCTAACCGCGGCGGAGCCAAGAGCAGTTGGGCCGACAAGCGACTCAGCTCCACCGGTCTCCGCACCGACCAGTACGACGGTGTCCACCACCTCGTCGGACTGCACCTCGACGGGGCATGGTCAGCCTTCGTCAATAACGTACCCGACTTGCAGATGATGCCCGCCGGATGGAGCGCCGGACTCGGACTCGACTATAGCTACCACAACGGTATCCTCCTCGTGCAGACCGGCGTCGCCCTCGCTTGGCAGGATGTCGGCAATGCCTACGAGAATCAGGTCGTCACCTATAACGACCTCACCGACTCCCAGGGCACCCCCTTCCGCCTGCGCTATTATATGGACAACCGGACCGACTACGCACGCACACTCTACCTCCAGGTGCCCCTCCTCCTCGGCTCTTATTTCTATAACTGCTATTTCCTCATCGGCCCGAAGCTCAACCTCTCCCTCCTCGGCAATACGCAGACCGACCTGCTCGTCAGCACGACCGCCGACTACGCCCGATGGATTGGCGAGTGGGAGGAGATGGACAACCACGGACTGCGCAAGGATGTCGCTCTCACGCGCAACCATGAGCGGCTCCAACTCGGTATAGATATCCTCGCCTCCGCCGAACTCGGCTTCGAATGGGCCTTCTCTAACTTCGGCAAACGAGGATACCGGCGCGGCAACGAGCACGACCAACGCCTCCGCATCGGACTCTTCGCTGATTTCGGAATACTCAACATATGCCCCTCTACGTCCCGCGACCTCTACTCCTTCCCAGACGCTACACGCTACGACTTCGCTACCTTTGACTTCAACCACACCCTCGCTACACCCGTAGCCTCCGGATGGCAGGTGCATAATGTCTTCGCAGGACTCCGACTCAGTTATTTCTTCTTCGGATACCAGAGCAAGGAGAAATGCCTCATCTGCGGTCCATGGGGTGCCCAATCGCGCTGGTAATCAGTGCCCCTAACGGACCTGGAACGAACCTGGAACGAACCTGACCGTAGAACATCCTCATAACCTGACCCTTACCTGACCCACAGGACCCGCCTGGGACGCGGGCTTATCGTCTCGGTCACAGACCGCGCCCGCGATATCCCCGTCTCGGTCACAGACCGCGCCCGCGATATCCCCGTCTCGGTCACAGACCGCGCCCGCGATTCGCCACCGTTACCTGACCGTTACCTGACCGTTACCTGACTGATAATACACAAATATAAAACCATATGAAGACACAAACAATCATGTCGCAACTGGCGGCCAAGCACCCGGGAGAAGCCGAGTACTTGCAAGCAGTGCAAGAAGTCCTCGAATCTATCGAAGAGGTCTATAACCAACACCCCGAGTTCGAGCAGGCACGTATCATCGAACGAATGGTCGAACCCGACCGCATCTTCACCTTCCGCGTTACGTGGGTGGACGACAGCGGACAGGTCCAAACCAACCTCGGATATCGTGTCCAGTTCAATTCTGCCATCGGCCCCTACAAGGGGGGCCTCCGCTTCCATCGCGCCGTCACACCCTCTATGCTCAAGTTCCTCGGATTTGAGCAGACCTTCAAGAACGCCCTCACCACACTCCCTATGGGCGGAGCCAAAGGCGGCTCTGACTTCGACCCCGTCGGCAAATCCGATGCCGAGATAATGCGTTTCTGCCAGGCCTTCATGCTTGAACTCTGGCGTTGCATCGGACCCGACCAGGACATCCCCGCCGGAGATGTAGGCGTCGGAGGACGCGAGATAGGCTTCCTCAATGGCATGTACCAGAAACTTGCACGGGAGTACCACACCGGCGTCCTCACCGGCAAGGGCATGACCTGGGGCGGCTCCATCCTCCGTCCCGAGGCCACCGGCTACGGCGCTCTCTATTTCACACAGCACCTCCTCGACCGGGCTGGCAAGTCTATCGAAGGCAAACGCATCGCACTCTCCGGCTTCGGTAACGTCGCATGGGGTGCCGCCAAGAAGGCTACCGAACTCGGAGCACGCGTCGTCGCTATCAGCGGACCGGACGGAGTAGTCGCCATACCCGAGGGTATCACGCCCGAGATGATTGACTACATGCTCGTCATGCGTGCCTCCAACCGCAACCGCGTGCAGGATATGGCGGACAAGTATCCCGCGCTCTGTTCCTTCACCGCCGGCCGCAAGGCATGGTCCATCCCTTGTGACATCGCCCTCCCCTGCGCCTTCCAGAACGAACTCTCCGAAGACGATGCACGGGAACTCAAGGCCAACGGATGCTGGTGCTGCTGCGAGGTCAGCAACATGGGATGCCAACCCGGTGCCATCCATTTCTTCCAGTCCAACGGCGTACTCTTTGCCCCCGGCAAGGCCGTCAACGCAGGAGGCGTCGCTACGTCGGGACTCGAGATGACCCAGAACGCTCAGCACCTCAACTGGACAGCGGCCGAGGTGGACAACCGACTCCATCATATCATGCAGTCTATCCATGAGCAATGCGTCGCACACGGCACACGCCCCGATGGCACTGTGGACTACGTCCGCGGAGCCAACATCGCCGGCTTCATGAAGGTGGCCACCGCCATGCTCGAGCAGGGCATCATTTGATGCAACTGCTCAAGGTCTTTAGGCCTTCGAGCAGGGCATCATTTGATGCAACTGCTCAAGGTCTTTAGCCTTCGAGCAGGGCATCATTTGATGCAACCGCTCAAGGTCTTTAGGCCTTCGAGCAGGGCATCATCTAAAATGGTAAATGGTAAATTAACATCATGTACACCGACTTCCAATCCCACCTGCGTACCACACTCGCGGACATCCGCGACGCAGGACTCTATAAAACCGAGCGCGTCATCATCACTCCCCAGTCCTCTGCTATCCAAGTCGAGGGCGGCAAGGACGTGATTAACTTCTGCGCCAATAACTACCTCGGCCTCGCCGATAACCCCGAACTCATCTGGGCCGCCAAGGATCGCATGGATGCCCGCGGCTACGGCATGGCCTCCGTACGCTTTATCTGCGGCACACAGGACACCCATAAGCAGCTCGAGCGCGTCATATCCGACTTCTTCGGCACCGAGGACACTATCCTCTATGCCGCTTGCTTCGACGCCAACGGAGGACTCTTCGAGCCCCTGCTCACCGAGCAGGATGCCATCATCTCCGACGCCCTCAACCATGCCTCCATCATCGACGGAGTGCGCCTCTGCAAGGCGGTCCGCTACCGCTATGCCAATGGGGACATGGCCGACCTCGAGAAGCAACTCCAAGCCGCACAGGCACAGCGCTTCCGCATCATCGCCACCGACGGCGTCTTCTCCATGGACGGCAACGTCTGCCCCTTGGATAAGATATACGAACTCGCCAACCGCTACAACGCTGTTGTCATGGTGGACGAGTCCCACTCCGCCGGGGTCGTCGGACAGACAGGACATGGAGTCACCGAACTCTATGACCTCCGCGGCAAGATAGAGATTATCACCGGCACGCTCGGCAAAGCCTTCGGCGGCTCTGTCGGGGGCTTCACCACCGGCAAGAAGGAGATCATCGACCTCCTCCGCCAGCGTTCGCGCCCCTACCTCTTCTCTAACTCCATCCCGCCGATGATTGCCGCTGCGGGTATCAAGACCTTTGAGATACTCACGCGCTCCAACATCCTCCAGGACCGCCTCCATGAGAATACGGCTTACTTCGTGGAGAAAATGAAGGCCGCAGGCTTCGATATCAAACCCACACAGTCTGCTATCTGTGCCGTCATGCTCTACGATGCAGTCCTCTCTCAGCGCTTCGCTGCCGCACTCCAGGAGGAAGGCATCTACGTGACGGGCTTCTACTACCCTGTCGTCCCCAAAGGGCAGGCCCGCATCCGCGTTCAGGTCTCCGCGGCGCACACGCGCGAACAACTCGACCGCGGCATAGCCGCCTTCATCAAAGTGGGAAAACAATTGAGTGTACTCAAATGAAAGCATTAGTAAAGAAATACACCGCCCCCGGCATCTGGATGGAAGACGTCCCCATGCCCGAAGTGGGGGTCAACGATGTCCTCATCAAGGTCACCAAGGCCGCTATCTGCGGCACCGACCTCCATATGTATAAATGGGACGCATGGTCACAGACACACTGCCGTCCGCCCTACACGATGGGACATGAGTTTGTCGGCGTCGTCGCCGAGGTGGGACCCGGTGTCCGCAACTTCACTGTCGGCGAACGTGTCACCGCCGAGGGACATATCGTCTGCGGTCACTGCCGCAACTGCCGCCGGGGAATGGGACACGTCTGTGAGAACACTATCTCCGTCGGTATCATGGGCAAGGACGGCTGCTTCGCCGAGTATGTCACCATACCCGAGTCCAATGTGGTCAAGCTGCGCCCCGAGATACCGGACGACTTCGCCGCTATCATGGACCCCTTCGGCAATGCCACCCATACGGCTCTCGCCTTCCCCCTGCTCGGTGAGGACGTCCTCATCACCGGGGCCGGACTCATCGGCACCATGGCGGCGGGGATATGCCGCTATGCCGGAGCCAAGCATATTGTCGTCACGGATATTAACCCTCTCCGCCTGGAGATTGCGAAGAAAATGGGTGCCACCCTTACCGTCGATGGCTCCAAGGGCGAGACCATACAGGACGCCATGCGCCAACTCGGTATCCGCGGCTTCGATGTCGGACTGGAGATGTCCGGCGCACCTGCGGCCTTCAACGACATGATTGCCCATATGTACAAGGGGGCCAACATCGCCCAACTCGGCATCCTCCCCTCCGACACACGGGTCAACTGGTCCGATGTCATCTTCAATGCCCTTACTATCAAGGGTATCACCGGCCGCCGGATGTGGGAGACTTGGTATCAGATGGAGCAGATGCTGCTCGGCGGACTCGACCTCTCGCCCGTCATCACTCACCGCTTCGCCTTCGACGACTTCCAACGCGGCTTCGACATCATGGTCTCCGGTCAGTGCGGCAAAGTCCTACTTGAGTGGTAAGTCTCAACTCTCGTAACAAAAGGGATGGCACGCAAGTACCATCCCTTCTCTATGTCTATGAGACCTTACTTGACCCTCGAACCGCGAGCGTCATGCCATGTCCCGTCCGGCGATATCAGGTACAGCACACCGTCTATCATCACCTTGTGCGCCGACTCGCTTGGTATGGATATCGCGCTCGTGCCCAATGTCGGTTCGCAGATTGCAGTCACCTGTGACGTAGGTGCAATAGAACCTTTGCTTGTGCCGGTGTACAGGTATTGGTCATGATAGATGAGGTCCTGCGTCTGGTTCCCGCTTCCGTCGTTCCAGATAATCTTCCACGTGCTGTCAATCGCCCCGGCGTCCTCTGGGATGAGGTACTTATAGTTGCCGTCGCCCAGCGAGATAGCTCTCTTACCGGGCCAACTGCCCGTCACTTGTACCGTCTTACCTGTGCCCGTGTGCCAGATATAGCAGTTGATACTGCTGCCGAAATCGTCGGACTTATGGAAGAACACCGCGTGCTCCCCCTCCGTGGTCAGACAGGGGGCAATAGGCTCACTCCCCTCGCTGCTGCCTCCGCCCTGCTGGCCGGGGTCGTCTGTCAGCTCCATCTCCGTACCGTCCCACGTGGGGGTGGGGATGTTCTGTGGCGTCGAGGTGTAGATATACTTGCCGTCTTCGCCTATCTTGCCCGGAGCTGGAGTCTGTGCTGTGGACAGCACATACACGCGCAGGTTGCCTTTTCCGCTGCACGTCACCGACAGCGTCCCGTTCGTCACCGTCTGCACATCGCCGGTCACGCAGTCCGTGTAGGTACCGTTCAGGATGCCGCTGAACGTGGCGTTCCCCGATATGCAAACCAATGCATAACTATCCGTCGTCGCATCGGTGTAACGGCGCTTGAAGGCGAACGAACCGCTGCAACCCTCTACCGAGTACTGACCCTTGCGCAACGCCGGCACAGCCATGCGGATCTTGCTAAGGCGCTGGATATGTTGAGCTAAGGGATGCGACAACGAGACCGCCAGATTACCCGTGGCTTGGTCGTATTCCGCAAAGTCGGTCGTGTGAACATCCCCCTTGATATAGCCGCCGAAATACGCGCGACCCGAGTTCTGCAGCGCGATATTCGTGCCCTCGTCGATGCGTTTCCCCTTCTGGAACTCTACCTCCGAACCGTAGTACAAGCACGGTATCCCACGGTGCGTGAACATCAGCGACAGGTTCTCTGCCCACGTGTCCTGAGGCTTCGAGAAACGGTTGAACTGCACCTCATCCGGCGCGTAGTCGTGCGAATCGACATACACCACGTTCCACGTCGCGTCGTTGTAGTACTTGTCGTTCGACGGCTTCGCCACGTTCCACGCACCGCTCGCGCTCGAGAAGTTCCAGTGCATAGGAAAATCAATCACGTGCAGCCCCGATGCCTGCGAGTAGTCGGGGGCATGGTAGTCATTGCCGTTCAGTAGCGCGTTCTGCGACGTGCGCTGAGTACTCAGACCACCACCGTCATCGCTCGCCTGCTCCCATACCGACTGCCAGTTCGTGTGAGACGTGCAGGGAGACGCTTCTAACTCGACCAGACTGTTCCACGACGCCGGATCCTCGTCCCAGGCATACGACTTCGACTCGCCCCACGTGTAGTAGAACGGCGATAGGTTCGACTGACCGCGGTAGAGAATGTCGCTGTAGCGCGCACACACCTCCGCGAACATATAGAACGGAGTGCCACCGCGAAGCGAAGCCGACGCCTCGCCAGCCGCCTGAAAAGCCGGAACAAATGCCTTGTTGAACGTCAGACGCGAGATATGACCGCCCGTGTCGATGCGGAAACCGTCCACACCCATGTTGATGAACGTCGTGTAGCACTGTATCAGGTAGTTATATACCGCAGGGTTCTCTGTGTTGAGGTCCACGCAGTCGCCTGCTATCTGAGCAAACCAACGGTTCGGCTCGTCCCAGTTGAAGTTGCCGTAGTGATGCCAGTAGTTATGGCTGTCGTAGTTCAGCTGCTGACCGTTCTGGTCAGGGGTGTTCTTCATCTTCGACAGACGCGCCGCATACTGCTTGCCACCGTCCAGAGACAGGTAGTTGTCCGGCAGCAGACCACCCTCCGATACCGTATAAGGAACCATGCAATCGTCTATCGACGACTGGTCGGCATCCGCGTCACGGTTGAACAACTTGCACAGGTTAGCCTCGCCGAAATTGCCCGTGTGATTCAGTACAATATCCAGGATAATCTTCATCCCGCGAGCGTGCGCCTCGTCAATCACCGTCTGGAAACTGACATCTTCTGACTCGTGACGATGGTCCACTTTACTGAAGTCGTGCGCATGGTAGCCGTGGTAGTCATAGCCCGACGCGTTCTCAACGATAGGCGTAATCCATATCGCCGTGAATCCCAGTGCCTTGATGTAGTCCATCTTCTCAATCAACCCCTTGAAATCGCCGCGCCAAGCCGGGTCACCCGCGTTCTTCGACTGGTTGTCCCAGCACTGTGTGTTGTTCGACGGATCGCCGTCATAGAAGCGGGTAGGGAGCAGAAAATAAATCTGTTCGTCACGAAAATCGGTGCGGGAAGGGTACAGCGTACTGCCCGAAACAGACACGGCTGCCGCCACTGCAAGCAAAAGAAATGTAATCCTTTTCATGGTCGTATTAGATAGATTATCGTATGGTTAAGGGCTCCTCCGAAGTCTGGTCTCGGAAAAATCCTATACAAAGGTACAGCATTTTTCCCATATATGCAAGCCCCATCCCCTAAAAAAATCCCTCTCCCTATTCCGTCCCCTCTCCGCCTCCTCTCTCATCCCTGCCTTTTTCGGTGCAACTCCCGAACCTGACCCGAACCTGACCCGAACCTGCCCCATGTATTACACTGATTTGCAGCCTATCGGACTATTCCGTCTGCGTAAAAGATGCAAAAGACTACGCTCCCACTTGCGTATGTCGCAAAAAAGCAGTACCTTTGCACCCGAATAAACTCCCTATCAACTATGGCAGAACATCCTCACCGTTCCGGTTTCGTCAATATAGTCGGCAACCCCAATGTCGGCAAGTCCACCCTCATGAACGCCCTCGTCGGAGAGCGACTCAGTATCATCACCAGCAAGGCCCAGACCACGCGCCACCGCATCATGGGCATCGTCAACGGCGAGGATTTCCAGATGGTCTATTCCGACACGCCCGGTGTCCTCCATCCGAACTATAAACTTCAGGAGCAGATGCTCGAGTTCTCCCGCTCCGCCCTCGTGGATGCCGACGTCCTGCTCTATGTCACCGACGTGCAGGATGACCCCGAGCGCAATCCCGACTTCTTCCACAAAGTGCAACAGATGGCGGCATCCGAAGGACATGGCCCCTCCGTCCTGCTTGTCATCAACAAGATAGACCTCACCACCCAGGACACACTCGAGAACCTCGTGGACTTCTGGCATAAGACACTCCCCGCTGCGGAGGTCTTCCCTATCTCGGCTAAGGAGCATTTCGGTGTCGAACAACTCTTTGCACGCATACTCAGCCTGCTGCCCGAGTGCCCGCCGTTCTTCCCCAAAGACCAACTCACGGATAAGTCCTCGCGCTTCTTCGTCAACGAAATCATCCGCGAGAAGATACTCCTCTCTTACGACAAGGAGATTCCCTATAGCGTCGAGGTCGAGGTCGAGTCCTTTCATGAAGAAGACAAACTCATCCGTATCGACGCCGTTATCTACTGCGAACGCGACAGCCAGAAAGGCATCCTCATCGGCAAGGCCGGCTCTGCACTCAAACGTGTCGGCACACTCGCACGCAAGGATATAGAGGCCTTCTTCGGCAAACCCGTCTTCCTCCAACTATACGTCAAGGTGGACCGCGACTGGCGCTCCAATCGCAATCGCCTGCGCCACTACGGCTACGACCTCAATTAAAACCTTCTTGCGACCTCCCCGCGCCGGTCTTACTTCCGTACGCGTAGGTACAAAACGCTGCCTATCAGTAGGAAAACGAAGTTCGGCAACCATACGCTCATGAACGGCGACATCACGCCGTTCACTGAGAACGTGGTGCTTACGGTGGAGAATAGAATATACAGCGCCGATAGAGCCAGACCGATGCCCAGGTTGCGCCCCATGCCGCGACGGGACTTCTGCGAACTCATCGTCACACCCAGTAGCGTCATGATGAAAGCGCCGATAGGTGTCGCCCAGCGCTTATGCCACTCTGTCTCAAATGCTTCCAGGTTCCCCGCGCCGCGGGCCGCCTGCTTTTCCATGTATTGGCGGAGTTCGGGATTGGTCATCTGCTGCGCCTGCTCCGCGGTGATGAACAGCTCACGGGGCTCTATCTGGATAATCGTGTCCAGACGGTTCCCATGGCTCATCGTCTCGAACTTGTCTTCGAAATCGCGGCGCACATAGTCCTCCAAGTGCCAACAATAGACCGTGTCTGCACGCGCCGCGTCATAATGTGCCGAGTCATAGCGGATGCGCTCTGCCGTGATACGCGAGACTAACTGCTTGCCCTCGAAGTGCTCCAGCGACGCGCGGTATCCCATCCGCGTCCGCTGTTGGAAACTCTCAATATACAGCACCGACCCGGGCTCCACCTCCATCTGCACATTACGCGCATTCTCCGTCGTGAAATGCTGGACGTATTTGTCTGTGAATGCCAGCAGCTTACCGGATGCCGGCGGTATCACATACCCCCCCATCCAGAAACTCAGCAACGCCAACAGTAGCGCCGAGATGAAATACGGGCGCATCAGTCGGTGATAACTCACACCCGCGGCCGTAATCGCGATAATCTCGCTGTTGCCCGCCATCTTCGACGTGAAGAATATCACCGATATGAATATGAACAGCGAACTGAACATGTTCATGTAGTAGGGGATGAAGTTCAGGTAGTAATCGAGCAATATCTCCCGCCACGTGGCCTGACCCTCAAAGAAATTATCCATCTTATCCGTCAGGTCAAAGACAATGGCAATGCTCAGTATCAGCACGATAGAGAAGAAGAACGTGCCGAGGAACTTACGGATAATATAGAAGTCAAGCTTTGTCGTAGGGCTATTGTCGCTTGTGGTTAGTCGTTTTCGGAGGTGCGCACGCCGGTCTGCCTCACAGCCGCTGCATCAGTTGGGGCACCATCTGCTCCTTCCACGGATGGAAATCCCCTGCGAGGATATGCTTGCGCGACTCACGCACCAGATCCAGGTAGAAGGCCAGGTTATGTATTGACAGCAGCTCCAGTCCTAACATCTCCTGCGCATGAATCAGGTGGCGCACATAGGCGCGGCTGTACGCGTGGTCAACCATTGACGGACCCGTCGGGTCCAGTTCCGTGAAATCGTCCTCCCACTTCTTGTTGCGCAGGTTCATCACGCCTTGCCACGTGAATATCATGCCGTTACGACCGTTGCGCGTGGGCATCACACAGTCGAACATGTCCACGCCGCGGTCGATGCCTTCCAGTATGTTCCACGGCGTCCCGACCCCCATCAGGTAGCGGGGCTTGTCCGTCGGTAGTATGTCGTTCACCACTTCTATCATCTCATACATCTTCTCCGTCGGCTCGCCGACGGCCAGTCCTCCTATCGCATAACCGTCCCGGTCTAAGTCACGCAGACGCTTCGCCGCCTCCTGACGCAGGTCCGCATACACGCAGCCTTGCACGATGGGAAACAGGTGCTGGCGATAACCGTACAAATCCTCTGTGCTGTCGAAACGCCCGATGCAGCGGTCTAACCAGCGATGCGTGCGCTCCATCGACGACTTGGCATAGCCGTAATCGGCCGTTCCGGGGCAGCACTCGTCAAAAGCCATCATGATGTCTGCACCAATCTCACGCTCTATATCCATCACATTCTCAGGTGTGAACATGAGTTTCCGACCGTCGATATGACTGCTGAAACGCACGCCCTCTTCCGTCATCTTGCGGATATCCGTCAGCGAAAACACCTGAAAACCGCCCGAGTCCGTCAGTATCGGACGAGTCCAGCCCTCAAACTTGTGCAGTCCTCCGGCTTTATGCAGGATGGATGTCCCGGGACGTAGGTACAGATGATATGTGTTGCCCAGGATTATCCGGGCATTGATGTCCTCCTCTAACTCCTTGCGCTGCACGCCCTTTACCGTGCCGACCGTGCCGACTGGCATGAAGATGGGCGTCTCAATGTCGCCGTGGTCCGTGTGAATCACACCCGCACGCGCACCCGTCGCACTCAATCCTGTATGTAATTCAAAGAATCTGCTCATTGCTCTTTTCATTTATCTACACTACTATTGTTGTATAGTCTAATCGCAGTCTAAACGCGCGCAGCGTGTTTCATCCTCGCAAGCCCGTTCTTTGGACCCGCATGGCCCCGAATGAAAAGGTTCGCGTAGCGGGACTTGTCATTCGGAGAGGAGGAACGGGGTCCCCAAAGAGCTATGCTCGAATGGGGTGTCAGGTACGGCGGCGAACTAAACGCGCGCAGCGTGTTTCATTCTCGCAAGCCCGTTCCGACGACAAAGATACGACTTTTTTTCCATATATGCAAATAAAACAGAAGCAGATGCACTCTTGTGCATCTGCTTCTTCTTGTCTTTCTGTACGTTAGCGTAATTCTATCCTACGTA
>JAFUUE010000028.1 GCA_017483945.1 Paludibacteraceae bacterium
CAAACACAAAGCGCCAATAAACGCTATCAATATGTCCAAAAAATCCGATAAGGTTAAGGTTGGGATGATACAAACGGATTTTTCAGTAGCAAAGGTACGGATTATTTCTCATATATGCAAATTCTGCACGCTTTTTTAGTAAAATTGTCTGCCCCGCCAGAGAGCAGACAATCTCACACCGCGTAGAATATATTTCCGTACCTTACTCCTCACGCATCAGCATTACACGCACAAAATTCGGAAAGGACATACTGCCCCCTCCTGCCGCAAGTTGTGCGCGCCAAAGGTCGTAGAACGCACCGAAACGAGGATGAGACGAGTCGCCGTATATCTGCGCAGCCTCACGGCACGCATGAGTCCATCGGACGCGTTGCTTCTGCTCGCCTTCCGTCATCGGATGCCGGCGGTAGTCACGACGCCCTTGAACATAAATCTCCTTCTGACCCAATCCTACTATCTCGCCCGTACGCGGGTCCTTGATACGCTTGATACGAGTGACCGTCATCTCGGTCGCTTTCTTCTCTTTTTTTAAGGCTCCGGAAAAGTGAACAAAACCGGTTGTGGGAACGTAATGAGCCATGATAATTATCCTTTCGTCGGGATTACTAAAAATTTGCTTTGCACTTTCTGCACTTTCTGCACTTTCGCCGACCAAAGTGCAAATAGTGCAAATAGTGCAAGGCGTTTTTTCTTAAATAAGTTCGCTTAGGAACAGTAAATCGTTAGTGGTTCTTAGTGATTCTTGGTGATTCTTAGATGTTTAGCGACTCCCGTCCTAAGCCGAGGCTAAGAGCTTCCTGAACACTCCGTGACGAATCTTGACAATCGAACCAAGCTCCTGCCACTCTTCGCTCCAGTTAAAGGCAGTCCGGCGGGAAATCCCCTGTGCCTTCGCTTCATCTATCAACTGCTTGCTCTCAAACTCCTCCGGCAGCAGACTCAGCAATATCTGCTTCTGATCCAGGGGCTTGACGGTCGGTAGCGAGAGTTCCTCGGTGCCCTTAATCATCTGATACGCTTGAGCCATGTGAAGAATCAGTTTATTCCCAATCAACTCCGCTATCTGATAATCCCCATCCGAACAGATAAGGGCTTTGTTCATTGCGTCCGAATAGCATTCGGACATCCTCGACCTCATCGCACTCAGTATCATCGCGATGCGCTCGATGTGTACCGCCATGCGGAGGATGACGGAGTGGAAGTCTTCGCCGAGGAGCCGAATGAGCGTCGGGTAAGCACTCTGCAGATGATGTCCGAGCCGGTCGCGCTGCTCGGCGGTGAGCCGGAACTCCCGAGGCTCGCTGAAGAACAGGTGCTCGTACAGGCGGTAGAGGTGCTCGGCGGCAGGGCGCAGCACGTCGCGTGAATGCTCCGCCGATTGCACATACCCCGCCGAGAAGGGATGGACATCACTCACAATGAGCGTGAGCAGCCGCGAGAAATATCCGTTTTCGATACTCGGGACGAGTGCGCGGTACTGCGAGAAGGTGCCGGTAAGCACCATCGACAGCTGCGGGTCCTCGATGACGGAATGGGCCTTGCAACGGGCACGGGAGATAGGTTCGTGCTCCGCGGCTTTACGCAGAGCGGTGTTGTAGTTGGCGGTGGAGGAGCGCCAGATGTCCGTAATGACCGAGCCCTCGCTCTCGTGGATGTAGCCGTGCCCGCCTTGACGAGCAAGAGCTTGGTAGAAAGCCGGATAGGTGGAGTCTCCCGGGATGATGAGCGGTGCCTGGTCGTGGACGGGGCGAACCAGCTCCAAGGCCAGATTAGCAATACCTTTCCCGCACGCCGCTGAGCCGACGATGAAGAGTTGGAGGTTGGGATAATAGCGCTTGCCGGCGATGCCGTAGCGGAAATAGAGGTTCGGCATACAAGCCCCCGCAGCCGTCAAGAGAGAGAGGAGAAGCATGTCTTTCTCCGCATCCGACTGCGCAAGGTTCATAAGCGGACGAATCAGTGCCGGCAACTGCTCCGGCTCGAGGTGTTTCGCGATGTGGAGATCATTCTCCACAGGCAGGGAGGAAACGTTTTTTTCCATAATAAAGAAGGTTTTAAGAGGTTAATACTTGTGGCAATTGCGCAGGGCAATCACGACATACCAAACAGCGGATTTCCGGTGCGAGGTAACCGCTCGAACGATACCTCTCATCCAAATCCACTGCAAAGATGCGGCAAACATTGTCCTTTTACAAGGACAAGCGCGTCACGTGACGTCACGTGACAAAGAAAAAGTTATTTTTTTGTATTTTTTAGTCGCTTCCCGAGGTGATTGGGATTGACATCCCATTCGAACATAAGCGACAACTGGTCGCAGAAGTGCACAAGCGTATGCGTATGATAATAGGCCTCGAAGGCAGCGTCGTAGTGACAGCGCTCAAGGATATAGTTGCGCACGGCAACATAACTGTTCTCCCGGGGAACGGGCAGAATGGTATCTAAGAAAAGCTCCTGATCCGGGGCTCGTCTCCTCCTGACGGCTGCCGGGGTGCGTTCGCCTAACTGCTTGGTGATGAAGTCCGTCCATTGGCGCATCCAGCGGCGGAAAAGATTGCTCGCTTCGGGCGTGAGGCGCTTGAGCTCGGGGAGAAGGAAGTCATAGTTCGTCTCTTGCTCGAGTACGTAGGGCTTGAGTTGCGCCAACTCCGCTTGCGCGTCGGGCAATGCCGCCGCTTGTGCCTCTACTTGTAGCCAAAGCCAACGGAAGTAACTCTCCATCAGGTGCTCTGCGCTCTCCCCCTCAAAATAGAACCTCGGAGGCAAATCGACTTGCTCCGCCGTGTCTCCCTGCAGTTCTTCGGCGAGGGTATATACCTCTGCGGCGCTGCTCCATTCGACCGCGAGCAGCCGTTGCCGCCACGGCTCTATGTGCGCCGCATCGAAGAGCCATTGCGCAAAGGGCGTATGCCAGGGGCAGGCTTCGTAGATATGTGCCTGCACCTGCTCTTGCACAAGGCGTTGCATATAGTCCATCACGAGTCCGAGCGCAAGGTCCAGCAAGCGCTCGTTGCGGCAGATGCGCAGGAGGTAGTCCGACTCATGCAACTCAATATACCCCTGGCGGAGTGCTTCCACCTCCGTGGTGAATAGACCGCCGTTCTCGCGCCTGACTTCACGTTCGTAGCGGGTGAAGAAATCGTTGCGCTGCCCCGCGCTATCGAGAAAGATGCCGCGACTATCTCCTTCGTCGGTATCGGCCAAAAGCGCACAAAGAACGGCGGCACCCAACATGCCGCCTAACGCACTCTCCTCATCCTCCAGAGGGCGGTAATACAACGTATGCCCCTCATATCGCAATGTGCTGTCAAAGTAATAATCAGCTAACAGCCGTTTCATAATCACCACATCGTTTTGTGTATGGCGTCGGATTAGTGCTTCTTGGCTTGGCGGGCCGCACGGATATTCATGACGACAAGCAGGACGAGGATCGTGAGGAAGACGAGGGAGAAGAGGGGACGCAGTTCGGGTGTGAGTCCTCCCTTGCGCGCATCGGCATAGATAAAGGTCGAGAGCGTCTCGAGTCCGTTGCTTCCTTTGGTGAAGTAGGTGACGCCGAAGTCGTCGATACTGAGTGTGATACTGAGTATGAATCCGCTAATCATGCCGGGCCATAGTTCGGGCATCATCACCTTGCGCAGGGCCTGGAAAGGTGTGGCTCCGAGGTCGAGTGCGGCTTCGTAGATGTTGGGATTCATCTTGGAGAGTCGCGGCATGACGCTGAGGACGACGTAGGGTGTACAGAAGACGATATGTGCGATGATGACGGTGGCCAGTCCGCGGCTTATTCCGAGGAAGACGAAGAGCAGGAAGAGGCTGATACCGGTGAGTATATCGGGGTTAATCATCGGGATACTGTTCATGAAGAGGATAGCCCGTCGGCTCTTCTGGCGCATGTTATAGATACCGATAGCGGCGAGTGTGCCGAGCAGTGTGGCGCATGTGGCGGAGACGAGTGCGACGAGCATGGTGTAGTAGAGCGAGTAGTAGAGGTTGGGGTCCACTCGTACTTGCGCGACGCGGTCGTATCCGGTGAAGAGGTTCTCGTAGAGTTGGAAGGTGAATCCGGTCCAGTTGCCGAGCACCTTGCTCTTGGTGAAGGAGAAGACGATGATGAGCACGATAGGTGCATAGAGGAAGAGCAGCAGCAGCCAGAGGTAGGCCTGGGAGCATATGCGCCGCACGAGTAGGTCTCGTTGGCGCCGTTGCGACTCTTTCTGCGTGGCGGTCATGTAAGTATTGTTGTTCATTAGATAATCGTTTGTGAGGATGATTCTTCCTTGTCTCCGAAGAAACTGGTGACGGCAATGATGACAAGCATGATGAGCGAGAGTGCGGCGCCGTAGTTCCACATCATGATACCTCCTTCTCCGAAGGCTCGTTGGATGAGTGAGCCGAAGAGGGTTATCTTGTTGTGCGTGAGCAGTTCGGATATGGCGAAGGTGCTGACGGTGGGCATGAAGACCATGATGATGCCGCTATAGATACCCGGTTTGGAGAGCGGTAGTATGACCTTGGTGAATACTTCTCTTCGGTTGGCTCCGAGGTCGTGCGCGGCTTCGATGAGTGAGGTATCCATCTTCTGCAGGGTGTTGTAGATAGGATAAATCATGAAGGGCAGGAAGTCGTAGCACATGCCGTAGAGGAGAGCTCCTCCTCCGAGCGGAATGGAGAACATGTTGAACAGTTCGACCGTAGCGAGTGTGCGCAGGAGGAAATTAATCCACATGGGCAGGATGAAGAGCATCGCCATGACGGCGGGCGTCTTGAGTTCAGCCGTGGCCATGATATAGGCCGCGGGATAGCCGAGCAGTAGGCATATCATCGTGGTGATTAGCGCGATAGCGAGCGAGTAGATAAAGGTGTTGACGGCCTCTTGTGTATGGAAGAACTGCACGAAGTTGCGCAGGGTCGGCTGTCCTTGCGGGTCAGTGAAGGCATAGACGACGATGAGGAGCAGGGGCAGTACGACGAAGAGGACGAGGAAGAGGAGATAGGGCCAAGCCCATGTCCGGCGTGAGTTAAAGACAGATATCCACTTCATGACTGTGCGTTTTCGACATCCAACTTACTGAGCGTTATCGATTCGGGGGCGATGCGGATTCCGACTCGGTCTCCGTGGTCCCAGACATCCTCGGTATGGACGAAGAGGTCGTATCCTTCGTCGGTGCGGATAGTGAGGTGGTAGTGGTTGCCTTTGTAGAGTATGAAGTGGACTTCTCCCGAGAGTGTTCCTTCGTCCTCATAGTCCTGCAGGTCCACTTCGCTGAAGGGTACTTGCACGCGTACGCGGTCGCCGGCGGCGAAGGGCTCGAGTTGGTCGGGGCGGACTTCCCAGTCGGCGTCTATGAAGCGAACCATGCCGTTCTTGAGGACTTCGCCCTCGAAGTAGTTGTAGAGGTAGTGCTCCTTGTGAAGTATCTGTATATCTTCGGGTTTGACGAGCATCCCGACGTGCGTGCCGGGTGCGAACTCGTGGTAGTCCTGTACCATGAACTCGTAGTCGTTGTCGGTCTTGACGAGCATCTCGTAGTGTACACCCTTGAAGATACAACTCTCGACGATGCCGTACCACTTGGTGAAGTTGCCTTTAGGCACCCGGTCATCGGGGTCATAGTCGGACTGGTCGGGGACGTCGTCGGTGTGTTTGCGTTCGCTCTTCCATATATATATATCTTCGGGCCGTATGACGACGTCCACGGGTGCGTTCTCTCCGAATCCGGTGTCCACGCAGTCGAACTCCTGGTCGCAGAAGGCGACGCGTCGGTCGCGTATCATGGTGCCGCTGAGGATGTTACTCTCGCCGATGAAGTCGGCGACGAAGCAGTTGACGGGTTCGTTGTAGATGTCGGTAGGTGTACCTATCTGCTGGATTCGTCCCTCGTTCATGACAACGACCCGGTCGGAGAGCGTGAGAGCCTCCTCCTGGTCGTGCGTGACATAGATGAATGTGATTCCCAGCAGTTTGTGCATGTCTCGGAGCTCCATCTGCATGTCTTTCCGCATCTTGAGGTCGAGTGCGGCGAGCGGCTCATCGAGGAGCAGCACTTCGGGCTGGTTGATGATAGCCCGTGCGATAGCGACACGTTGCTGCTGTCCTCCGGAGAGGCTGTTGACGTCTCGGAACTCATAGTCCGTCATGCCGACCGTTTTGAGGGCCTGCTTGACACGTTTCTCGATAGTCTTGTCGTCTATCTTCTTGAGTTTAAGTCCGAAAGCAACGTTGTCGAATACGTTAAGGTGTGGGAAGAGTGCGTACTTTTGGAAAACGGTGTTGACCGGTCTTTTATGCGGCGGCATATCGGTCACATCCTCTCCATTGAGCAGGATGTCTCCCTCGGTGGCGACCTGGAATCCGGCGATGCATCGGAGTAGTGTAGTCTTTCCGCATCCGGATGGTCCGAGAATGGTTACAAACTCGCCTTTTTGAACAGTAAGGCTGACATCATTAAGTGCAAACTTGCCATCGTCGAATTGCTTACTAACGTGCTTAACTTCGATGATGGGCACCCCCGCTTCGGTTGTTTGCGGGGCGTTGGAGAGGTTTTCGCTTTTTGCCATCTTTTCCTAAATGCTATGGTACGCTAAATGTGAAACGCATAAAAATGATTATTGATTTTGGGTACAAAAGTACTGCTTTTTGTTGAAATATGCAAATAAATTTGCGCTTTTCATTTATTTTTATTACTTTTGCAGTCGTTATGAAAACTATTCGTCAAACTCTGAACGTGTTTCTTTGTGGGCTGGTGGCGCTGTTAATGCCCGGTTGCAAGGCCCAGAAGTCTGTTGCAGAAGCAGATGGCGGCGGTCGTCCGTCGCCTGTGGAGGTGCGTCCTCAAGATCCGCCTATACTGGTGAAATACGGGGTGCCTCCTCAGTTACGTCGTGAGATGCTGCCGGATACGTTGCCGGCAGTGCCGAGCCGGCCCGTCATAGACGAGCCGGCGCTATAGTCAGTCGCAGAGGGAGAAGAGGTCCGCTCTGGGGTTGACGAGCAGGACGGGTACGCGGCTGCGGCGTACGGCATAGAGCTCCGGCGGTCCGAAGAGCCAGTCGTCGAGCCCATATTCGCGGCTGGCGGTGAGGACGAGCAGGTCATAGGTGTCGGACGCGTGTGTGGCATCAGCCGCTTCGCGCATGAGGTGGAAGCTGTCTTTTCGAGCTTGTAGTATGTTATATCGGATGTCGGTGCCGGATTGTTCGGCAACGGCGCGTATGTGTGTGGCGATGCGTTCGGTGTTGCGTCGTGCGCTACTGCCGTAGTCATGGGCGCAGAGCAGGTCGATAGTGACGCCTGCTTTGCGTGCGAGCCATGTGCATATTTCTCCTTTGTAGGTCTCTTCCTCGAGCATGCTGACGGGCACGAGTATGCGACGGAGCGGGCGTCGGGTCATGTCGGGAGTGAGGAGGAGGTAGGGGCGTCGTTCGTCGCGGCACGCGTCCAGCGCGCGGCGGACATCGCGACGGGTGTTCGGGCACTGCTGTATTCGGAAGTCCTCGTTGTCAAAGAGTTGGAGCATGGTCAGCGTATTTTTCGTCGGTTGAGTTCCTGTTGGTATCGTCGTGCGGTAGCCGCATGTCGGGCATAGGTGCTGCTGAAGACATGTGTGCCGGAGAAGTCGGGGTTGGCGCACATATATAGGTAGTCGGTGGCGGGTGCGTGGAGGACGGAGTCGATGGTTAGTGCGCGTGTGCAGCGTATGGGTCCGGGCGGCAGTCCGGGGTAGCGGTAGGTGTTGTAGGGCGAGTCGATAGCGGTGTGGCGTTTGAGGACTCGTCGTAGGGTGAAGTCTCCGTTGGCGTAGATAGCCGTGGGGCAGGCTTGTAGCAGCATGCCGATGCGGAGGCGGTTGAGGTAGAGCGAAGCGATGAGGGGGAACTCCGCCTGCTTGTTGGTCTCCGATTCGACGATGGAGGCGAGTGTGGTGACCTGTGCCGGTGTCAGTCCGAGGGCGTCTGCCTCGGCACGTCGGCGGTCGTTCCAGAAGCGGCGGTACTCGCGGTTCATGCGTGCGAACAACTCGTCGGCGGTCATTGTCCACCATACCTCATACGTGTCGGGCAGGAAGAGGCAGACCGCGGTCTGAGGCGTCAGTCCGAACTGCTGCATATAGTCGGCGCTGTCGAGTCGGACCTGTATGTCCAGGCTGTCGAGCAGGAGTTGGCGGCTGAGTCGTCCGGCGAGTTGTGCGTGTGTGCGCACGGTGTTACGGAAGGTGAGTCGGACGGGAGTCTGCTCGCCGTGTATGAGGCGCCGAAGCAGGGGCTGACTGCCCATCTGCGGGGGGAAACGGTAGAAACCGGGCGCGGGGGCGGTGTAGCCGAGGTGGCGGCAATGACGTTGCCAACTGCGCGGTGAGCGCAGGTCATAGTCGGCAAGCAGGAGGGAGAGCAGGCTGTCGGCATCGGTGCCGGGGTATATATAATAGGCATGCTCCTCGCCGTCTCGTGCGCGGAAGTTATCGGTACGGTAGAGGCGGTGCTGCCATAGCAGCCATGCGGTGCAGGTAAGCAGCAACAGGCCGGCAGTGAGTGTGATTATGAGTAGGTTGCGTTTGGACATTGTGTCTATAGATAGGGGTAGGTGATGTCTGTGAGGAAGAGTCCCTCCGGGGGGGCGGATTGTCCGGCGGCGGTACGGTCGTGTCGGGCGATGATGTGTGCGAAGTCGTCCGGCGTGAGGCGGTGGCGTCCTACGTCGAGGAGTGTGCCTACGACCGCGCGTACCATGTTACGCAGGAAGCGGTTGGCGGTGATGGTGAAGACGGCCGAATAGTCTGATGTGGTCCATTCGGCACGGGTGATGTGGCAGATGGTGGTCTTGACATCGGTGTGGGTGCGGCAGAAAGAGGCGCAGTCCTTTTCACCGAGCAGATGCAGGGCGGCGCGGTTCATGCTGTCGAAGTCCAGTCCGGGGGCTACACGTGTGGACAGGCCGCAGAGGAATGGGTCTTTGCGCCAATGGATATGGTACTGATAGGTACGTGTCGTGGCATCGAAGCGGGCATGTGCCTCGGGGGGAACCGGGCATATGGCGTGTATGGCGATAGTGTCCGGGAGCAGGCTGTTGAGTCGCGGGAGCAAGTTGTCCGGCAGGGAGTCGAGGTCGAAGTGGGCCGTCATCAGTCGTGCATGGACGCCGGCATCGGTTCGTCCGGCAAAGGTAAGAGGCACGGGAGTACGCAGGATAGTGCACAGCGCTTCCTCCATCACCTGCTGGACGGTGATGCCTGTGGGCTGTCGTTGTGAGCCGTGGAACGGCGTGCCGACATAGGAGAAGAGCAGGAAATATCTCATGATACACTATCGGATTAGGGCGTTTATTTCGGGAGAGAGACGGAGCCGGTAGGCCAGGAGCAGGCCGGACCCCAGGAGCACGAAGGAGCGCAGGATACTGCTGAGCCAGATGTTGTCCGGGCAGTAGGGGCACCATAGCTCGTTGATGACGAACAGGAAGGCCAGTATGGCGAGGGTCAGCAGCTGGGTGCGGCAGAAAGGATGGGTGCGGCATGTGAGGGCAAGTGTGGCGATGACTCCGACAAAATAGAGGGCATAACTGATGAGGTTGCTCAGGGCGGCGCCATTCATGCCGAAGCGCGGAATGAGCAGGTTGTTACAGAGTATGGCGGTGGTGGTGAGCAGGACGGACCATAGGAGCGAGAAGGCATAGTAGCGCGAGTAGTTGAGTGTGTTGAGTGTGATGTTGAAGGTGGCCAGGATGAGTTGGCTGAGACCGAGGATGAGCACTACTGTTCGTGCCTGTGAGTAGAGTTGCCCGTTAGGCAGGATGTGGAAGATGAGGTCTATATTGACCCAGATAGCCAGCAGGATGAAGCCTCCGATGAGTAGCAGATTGTTGGCGGCCTGCTGCATGAGGCGTGATGTCTGCGCGCGGTCATAGTCCTTGATAGCCGCAGCGAGTTGTGGCGCCGCTATGGCCGTGAGTGAGCGATAGGGGATGCTGACCATGACGGCCATGTAGGTGGCGATAGCGAAGATGCCTGTGTAGTCGAGTCCCATCTGCGCCGTGATGAAGAAAGAGGAGAGTGTGGGAGCGAGTACGGAGGCAAGTGCCGAGACGAGCAGGAAGCCGGTATAGAGCAGGTAGCGGCGGACGATGTCGGGATGGGTGCGCAGGAAGTCTATGTCCGGGCGTAACTGTATGGCTCCCAGTCGGAAGAGATAGGCGGCATTGACGAGGGCGGCCAGTGCATAATTGATACAGAGGGCGATGACAAAGCCGTCGAGCGAGAGGATGCGGAAGGCGTAGAGCAGGTAGCAGACCAGCAGTCCTACCCTGACGAGCAGTTCGCGCACGGCGCGCGGCACGACGATGTGCATGCGCACGTTGGCATTGGTCTCGAAGACCGTCTGGTAGAGCATGCCCAAGGCCAGCGGGAGAACGAAGTAATAGTAGTCGATGAAGAGGGGCGACTTGTCTCCGAACCAGGCAGCGAGGGGGGTATGGCATGCCCACCAGAGGAGGCTGAAGAGGGCGAAGCCGATGAAGGGAACGAGCATCGTCCAGAAGAAGAATCCGTTATCGCTACGGTCGGGGGACTTGAAGTAGGGATAGAAGCGGATGATGGACGAGGTGGTGCCCAGTTGCGCGAGTCCGACGAAGAGTGTGGCGGCGTCGATGAGGACGCGTGCGAGTCCTATCTCCTCGGCCGTAAGGAAGCGTGTGAGTACAAAGAAGGTGGTAACGAAGCCCACCGCCACCCCTATGTAGGTGACGGCGGTGCCTCGAATACTCTGTTTAGCGATGACTCCCACGGGTGAAGTGGTTTGAGGTGGTTAAACGTTGTTTAGAGTCGTTAAACGTTGTTAAACGTTGTTTAAAGTCGTTTAACGTTGTTTAAAGTCGTTTAACGTCGTTTGAAGTTGTTTGAAGTCGTTTAATGTTGTTTATTCGATGTCCAGCAGTTCGACGTCGAAGATGAGTGTGGAGTAGGGGGGGATGCTACCGGCGGCCTGTGCTCCATAGCCGAGTTCCTGCGGGATGAAGAAGCGGAACTTAGAGCCGATGGGCATGAGTTGCACGCCTTCGGTCCAGCCCTTGATTACCTGGTTGAGGCCGAAGGTGATGGGTTCGCCGCGCTCGACGGAGCTGTCGAACACTTCGCCGTTGATGAGTGTGCCGTGGTAGTGCACTTTGACGCGGTCCGTGGCAGCGGGTTTGCGGCCTTTACCCTCCTTGAGGACAAGGTATTGGAGTCCGCTTTCGGTGACTTTGACGCCCGGCTTCTGTGCGTTCTCGCGGAGGAACTGCTCGCCGAGGGACTTGGTGTCGCCGTATTTGATGTGGTTGAGTGTCTCTTGGATATAGAGGTCGGCCTGTTGGAAATCCATGAGTTCGTCGTAGTTCTTGAGTCCGTTGACGAAGCCCTGTTTGATGAGTTCAAAGTCGGTGGTGAGAGAGGGCTCGTTGATGAGTCCTTCGGGCTCTTGTTCGCGGATGGCCTGTCCTATGCGCTCTCCGTAGTTGACGAGTTGGGGATAGCGTGTCTTGTCACCGAGGCTGCGGTTGATTTGCTCGACGAACTCCTTGGCCTTCACGCCGTCAGAGTCGGAGGAGAGCATATAACGGTATATCTCGTCGCCGTTGAGGACGCCGAAGGCGTAGTTGAGACTGTCGAGGAAGGAGTTGAGGGGGATGTTTTTGACCTTGTCCACGCACTTGGCGGTGACGGGTTTGCCGGCTTTCTCGTCTTGGGAATTACTGCTTTGCATCATGTAGGCATGCTGGAAGAAGTCGCGTGCTTCGGCGGCTTGCATCATGACGGTGTCCTGATGGATAGCGTTGATGAGGCCTTGGAAGAAGATTTTCTGGTTGATGGTCCAAGCGGGTTGGTCGGCTAGTCCGCGTTCTTCGGCCATTTTGAGTCCTTGTCCGATGCTCTTGCCCGCCTGTTGGTGTTCCTCGAGTTTTGGGACTTGGTTGTCATATCCGCGCTGGAGGGCATCCATGAACTCGGTGACGGCCTGCTCGCTGCTGTCGTTGTGGAGTTGTTGCATCTTGAGTTGTGCACCCTGAACGTAGCCGAGGGCGTAGTTCATGGAGTCGTTTTGGTTGGCGAGTTGGACACGTTGTGCCTTATAGGTGTTGCCGCAGGATACCATAGCGAAAGCGGCAAGTGCGATGAATGTGAAGTGTTTCATACGTTGGTTGAAGTGGTTTAAAATTGTTTAAAATTGTTTAAAGTTGTTTAAAGTTGTTTGTTTGAAGTGGTTTTTATTCGATGCCGAGTAACTCGACGGTGAAGATGAGTGCGGCGTATGGGGGAATGCTCTGTCCGGCTCCATGTTCGCCGTAGCCGAGTTGGTAGGGGATGTAGAGTTTGTATTTCGAGCCGATAGACATGAGTTGGAGTCCTTCGGTCCATCCTTTGATTACCTGGTTGAGGGGGAAGGAGATGGGTTCTCCGCGTTTGTAACTGCTGTCGAAGACGGTTCCGTCGGTGAGTGTCCCTTCGTAGTGAACGCGCACGGTGTCGGTGGCTTTGGGTTTCTGTCCGATGGTGGCGTCGAGGACTTCGTACTGGAGTCCGGAGGGTGTCACTTTGACGCCGGGGCGTTTGGCGTTCTCGGCGAGGAATTTCTCGCCGGCGGCTTTGGCTTCTCCTGCTAATTTATTCTGCAGTTCCGTGAAGAAGCGGTTGAGTTCCTGTTGCGCCTCCTGGTAGGAGAAGCGTGGTTGGTTGTGCTCCAATACGTCCTTTATGCCGGCGGCCAAGGCGTCGTATTGGATGGAAGTGATGCCACTCCCGAGCAGGTTCTGACCCATAGAGAGTCCGAGTGCATAACTGATTTTTTCCATATTGTTGATTATTTAGTGTTTACTTATTATGCTTGAGCGGTTTGCAGCTCCTGCATGCGGCAGATATACTTGCCGATGATGTCAAACTCGAGGTTGACGACGGTGCCGACCTGTATGTCGTGGAAGTTGGTGTTCTCGTGTGTGTAGGGGATGATGCATACGCTGACATAGCCGGTGTCTCCTTGTACGTCGGGTTCGCAGACGGTGAGGCTGACGCCGTTGATGCTGACGGAGCCTTTGTCCACGCAGAAATAGCCCCGCCGAATCATGTCGGGTGTGGAGGTATAGGCGAAGCGGTAGTACCAGCTGCCGTCTGTCTCGTGTGCCTCGATGCACCGTGCGGTCTGGTCCACGTGTCCCTGGACAATATGGCCGTCGAGTCGTTCGTTGAGGAGCATGGAGCGTTCGACATTGACTCGGTCGCCGACGCGGAGGAGTCCGAGGTTGCTTCGCCGGAGACTCTCTTCCATGACGGTGACGACGTACTGCTTGGCGGCCGGGTCGAGGCGTACGACGGTGAGGCATACTCCGTTGTGCGCAACGGACTGGTCGATAGAGAGTTGGTCTGCGAACGGGCAGGTGAAGGTGAAGTGGATATTGGTCCGGTCATGCTCGATATGCACGACTTGAGCCATGGATTCTACTATTCCTGAGAACATGTTGGTGTGTTGTTTAAGCGGTTTGTAGTGGTTGTTTTTGAGGGCTGATTTTCCTATATGCCCAAAATTAGCGAACAAAGTTACGAAAAAAATCTGACATGTGCAATAGTGGAATGAATTTGTTGGCGAAATCCTGTTATTTGTTCCCCGTATGAGTAGTGTGACGGTAGGCGAATCACGCGTCAATCACGCGTCAATCACGCGACAATCACGCGAGAACGGTACGTGTTTTCGACGGAGGGGGATGCAGGGAGCGGGGGAGGCATCCGGATAGGGGCATAAAAAACCGATGAGTACCGCGGTGGCAGTACTCATCGGTTCGGTGAGAGGTGTGTTTAGAACAGGCTCTTGATTTTGGAGATGAGGTCATCGACCTTGTCAACGGCAAGCATAGCCTGGACGGTGGGCAGCATGCCGATAGCCTGGATGGAGTCGAGGTAGAGGGTAACCAAGTCGGTGAGTCCGGGTATTTGGTTGAGGTCCTCTTTGGACTCTTTCCAGATGATGTCGGTAGCGCCGAGTACGCCTTCGGCGACTTTGCGTGTGTCGCCCGTAGCCCATAGTTGTTTGAGGAGGTCCATAATCTCCTGTGCGTCATTGGGTTGGATAGGTGCTCCGTCCTCGCGCACACCGCCCTTGTAATAGGTAATGATGGCAGCGAGTCCGAGGACGAGTCCCTTGGGCAGTTCGCCCTTGCGTTGGAGGTAGGTCTTGAGTCCGGGGAGGTCGCGTGTCTCGAACTTGGGGAAGGAGTTGAGCATGATGGACGTAACCTGATGGTCCACGTAGGGGTTGTTGAATCGCTCGAGTACGGATTCGCCGTAGGCGCGGAGTTCGTCCTTGGGGAGGTTGAGTGTCTCGAGGAGTTCGTCGAACATGACCTTGTTGATGTACTTGCCGAGTACCTCATGGTTGCAGGCGTCGCGTACGATGTTGACGCCGGAGAGGTAGGTGACGGGTGAGAGGACGGTGTGCGGGCCGTTGAGGAGCGTCACTTTGCGCTCGTGGTAGGGTTTCTCGCTCTCGGCGATGAGGACGTTGAGTCCGGCTTTGTTAGCGGGGAACTCGGCCTCGAGTTCGGCGATAGACATATTCTCGGGTTTCTCGATGACCCAGAGGTGGAATATCTCGGCTTGTACGACGAGGTTGTCGGTATAGCCGATTTTCTCTTGGATGTCCGCGATGTCCTTGCGGGGGAATCCGGGGACGATGCGGTCCACGAGTGTAGCGCAGACGTAGTTATATTTCTCGAACCACTCTTTGAATCCCTCGTAGTCAGCGGCGAAGTCGTCTTTCCAGAGCTCGATGTACTTGCGGATGCAGTCTTTGAGGTGGTGTCCGTTGAGGAAGATGAGTTCGCAGGGCATGAAGATGAGTCCCTTGGAGGGGCATCCGTTGAATGTCTTATAGCGGCGGAAGAGCAGTTGGACGAGCTTGGCGGGATAAGCGGAAGCGGGTGCGTCGGTGAACTTGCATGCGGGGTCGAAGGTGATGCCGGCCTCGGTGGTGTTCGAGATGACGAACCGGATTTCGGGTTGGTCGGCGAGCGCCATGAAGGCGGCGTTCTGGGTGTAGGGGTTGAGTGCGCGTGAGATGACGTCGATGCGCTCGAGGGAGTTGACGGCTTTACCGTCGAGTCGTCCCTGGAGGTTGACGTGGTAGAGGCAGTCTTGTCCGTTGAGCCACTCGGCCATGCCTTTGTCAATAGGCTGTACGACAGCGACGGAGCCGTTGAAGTTGGTCTTGGCGTTCATGTTCCAGACGATCCAATCCACGAATGCGCGTAGGAAGTTACCCTCGCCGAACTGGATGATTTTCTCAGGTGCGACCGACTTGGGAGCGGTCAGTTTGTTGAGTGCTTTTTTCATTGTGGTATATTTATGATTATGTTGTTTGTGCGTTGTTAGGTTGCAGGCGCGATATGACGATGCAAAATTAGGTATTTTTTTCGAGATTTGCAACAGTTAATTGGCGTTTTTTGTGTAAAAATTGTCGCACGGGTGCTATTATGGGTTTTGCAGGGGTTCAAGTGGTGAGTCTGTAGCCCCGTCCGCGGACGGAGACGATGTTGCATCCGTTGCATCCGCTCTGCTCCATGGTGCGTCGGAGCTTGGTGATGAAGACGGCGAGCGAACGTGCTGAGAACCAGTCGTCCCGTTGCCAGAGTGTGCGCAGGATGAGATGCCGGTCCACGACGTGGTTGGCGTTGCGGCAGAGGAGTAGGAGCAGGTCGGACTCGCGTGCGGGGAGTCGCATGCCGCCGAGCGTCTGGTGGACGGAGTCGAAGAGCACGCCGCCGAGTAGGAACTGTGTGTCGGGGACGGTGTGTGCTCGGGCCTGGCGGAGGAGGTAGGCCCGTAGTTTGCTATGGAGGACCTCCATGGAGAAGGGCTTGGTGATATAGTCGTCACACCCTAAGGAATACGCGCGCAACATGTCCTCGCGTGCGTTGCGTGCGGTGAACATGAAGACGGGTGTGTCGTTCTGCTCCTTGCGCAGGGTCTGGAGAACGGCAAATCCGTTCTTCCGGGGCATGTTGATGTCCAAGAGGCAGAGGTCGTAGTTGCGTGAGCGCATGCGTGCCAGAGCTTCTTCGCCGTCTCCTGCCAGTTCGGCAGGCAGGTCGCGGTCGCGCAGATATTCGGCCAAAACGGTCGAGAGATTGAGGTCGTCGTCGGCTATGAGTATCATTTGATTGGGTATTATCCGATACAAAAGTACAAAAAATTTTGCACATACCAAAAGTTTTTCGTAATTTTGCGTCAAATAACGATATATCCCGACTATGAGTAATATTTTGTTGATATTTACCGGTGGTACCATTTCGATGGTCCGTAACCCTAAGACGGGTGGTCTTCGTCCGGCTGACATGGAGACGTTCAAGACCTTTGTGCCGGAGTTGTTTTCGTCTGATATCCATGTGGATATGTTGCCTTTTACGCCCTTCATAGACTCGTCGGATGTCAATCCTGATAACTGGAGTCGCATGGCTCGTGCGGTGTATGACCACTACGACGACTACGACGGCTTCGTCATCCTGCACGGCACGGACACGATGTCCTACTCGGGTTCGGCCCTGTCCTTCATGCTGGAGAACCTGAACAAGCCGGTGGTGTTCACCGGTAGTCAGTTGCCGGTAGGTGTTCTGCGGAGCGATGCGAAGGAGAACCTGCTGACGGCTATAGAGATAGCGGCGGCGAAAGACGAGGTGGGCAACGCTATTGTGCCGGAGGTGACTATCTTCTTCGAGGACAAGCTGTTCCGCGCGAACCGCACCACCAAGATTAACTCCGAGCATTTCGAGGCGTTTGCCAGTTACAACTACCCGTCTCTGGCCAAGGCGGGTGTGCATATCACCTATCGGTCGCACCTGGTACACTACAGTGACCCGCGTATCCCGCTCAAGTTGCATGAGTCAACGGACTGCAACGTGGCGGTGCTGAAGCTGTTCCCCGGCATCACTCAGCAGGTGGTTCGCTCCATCTTGCGCACCAAGGGCCTGCGCGGCGTCGTGCTGGAGACTTTCGGCGCGGGCAATGCGCCTTCGGCCAAGTGGCTCTATCGTCTGCTGCGCGACGCGGTGGACCGCGGTATCATCATCGTCAACAAGACGCAGTGCTCGACCGGCAGCGTCGAGATGGGGCAGTACGAGGTCAGTCTCAACCTGCTCAAGGCGGGCGTCATCTCCGGCTATGACATCACGACGGAGGCCCTGCTCACCAAGATGATGTACCTGATAGGCGGACTGGATGATATTCAGCAGATTAAGCAACTGATACAGACGCCTCTCTGCGGTGAGTTGACCGTAGAGCCCCTCCTATGACAGACTAACAAAAAACTTCATCATATGCAACACTTACAACCACAAGCGCTCTGGAACAACTTCCACAGCCTCACACAGATTCCACGTCCTTCGGGGAAGAAGAAACAGATATCCGACTTCCTGGCCGATTTCGGCCGGTCGCTCGGGTTGGAGACCATCGTCACGCCCATTGGTAATGTGCTGATTCGCAAGCCTGCCTCGGCGGGCTATGAGCAGCATCCGGGTGTCATCCTGCAGGGACACATGGATATGGTTCCCCAGAAGAACAGCGACAAAGTCTTTGACTTCGAGAAAGATGCTATTCAGACTTATATTGAGCCTAACGGCGAATGGGTGACGGCCGACGGCACCACCCTGGGTGCAGACAACGGTATCGGCGTGGCTACGGCCATGGCTATACTGGCCGACCCGAATGCCAAGCATCCGGCTCTGGAGGCGCTCTTCACCGTGGACGAGGAGACGGGTATGTACGGTGCGGAGGCACTGGAGGCCGGTCTGCTCCAAGGCAAGACCCTGCTCAACCTCGACTCCGAGACCGAGGGCGAGTTGTATATCGGCTGTGCCGGTGGCGTGGACCCCACGGCGGTCTTCGATTACCAGGCCGTGCCGGTCGAGGAAGGCGACGCGGCGGTACGTATAGAGGTCAAGGGATGCAAGGGGGGACACTCCGGATGCGACATCCACCTGCAGCGTGCCAACGCTATCAAGCTGCTCTTCCGCGTGCTCAAAGATGCTGTCACCAACTGCGAGGCGCGTCTGGTCTGCGTGGAGGGCGGCAGTCTGCGTAATGCTATCCCGCGCGAGGCCGCTGCGGTGGTCACGGTGCCCGCTGAGGGTGTGGATGACCTGATAGACCTCGTATGCCGCTGGGAGGACCAGTTCCTGGCCGAGTACCGTGGCGTGGACGACGATATATGCCTGACGACCACCGAGGTGGAATGTCCCGCGACCGAGTTGCCCGAGGACGTGCAGGACTTCCTGATTCATGCAGTCACCCTCTGCCCGCACGGCGTCTATCGGATGATACCCGAGATGCCCGACGTGGTAGAGACCAGCAATAACCTGGCGATGATTAAGACCGAGCCCGGCAAAATCACGGTCAACTGCCTCACCCGCTCTTCTGTCGAGAGCCGCAAAGAGGAGCTGGCCAGCATTATCCAGTCGGCTTTTACCCTCGCCGGTGCCGAGGTCAGCTTTGCCGGTTCCTATCCGGGGTGGAAGCCCAACGTCCACAGCCGTATCTTGACCCTCATGCAGGAGGTGCATCGTCGCGAGCTGGGTACGGAGCCGCGTATCATCACCATACATGCCGGCCTCGAGTGCGGCATCTTAGGGAAGAACTACCCCGACGTTGAGATGATATCGTTCGGTCCGACCATCGAGCACCCCCATTCGCCCGACGAGCGTGTCAATATCGCATCCGTGCAGCGTTTCTACCGCCTGACCCTCGCTACTCTGGAGGCACTGTAAGCGGCGGTAATCAGCCTATACACACAGCCGGAGCACCACGGTGCTCCGGCTGTGTCTGTGTCGGGTCGTCAGTGTGCCTCCAGCCAGTTGTTCCCGATGCCGCATTCGGCGATGAGGGGCACGTCGAGCGTGGCGGCCTGTTGCATCTCGCTCACGACAATCTGCCGCAGCGTCTCCGCCTCGTCGGCGGGTACGTTGAAGCAGAGTTCGTCATGCACCTGCATAATCATCTGCGCCTGCATGCGGCGCTGCTGCAACTGCTTGTGGATGTTGACCATGGCGCGCTTGATGATGTCGGCGGCGGTGCCTTGTATGGGTGCATTGACGGCATTGCGTTCGGCGAAGGCGCGGACGGTGGCGTTATGGGAAAGGATGTCGGGCAGGTAGCGGCGGCGTCCGAAGAGGGTCTCTGCATAGCCGTTCTGCCGCGCTTTCTCTTTCTGCTTCTCGATATAGTTCACCACGCCGGGGAAGGCGGCGAAGTAGTCGTCGATGAGTTGCTTGGCCTCGGCGCGCGGGCAGTCGAGTTGCTGTGCCAGTCCGAAGGCCGAGATGCCGTAGATGATGCCGAAGTTGGCCGTCTTGGCGCGGCGTCGTTGCTCCCGGCTGACCTCCTCGAGGGGCACACCGAATATCTTGGCGGCAGTGGCGGCGTGGATGTCCTGGCCGTTGCGGAAGGCCTGCAGCAGGTGCTCGTCGCCGGACAGGTGGGCCATCAGGCGCAGCTCTATCTGCGAGTAGTCCGCACTGAGGAACAGACACCCGGGGTCGGGGATGACTGCGCGTCGGATGAGTTGGCCCCGCTCGGAGCGGATGGGCAGGTTCTGCAGGTTGGGGTTGCTGCAACTGAGTCGTCCGGTGGCTGTGACGGTCTGGTTATAGGTGGCATGTATCTTGCCCGTGGTGGGGCGGATATAACTCGGCAGCGTGGCGATATAGGTGCCGACCAGTTTCTTTAACTCGCGATATTCGAGTATCTTGCCTACGACGGGATGCCGGTCGCGCAGGGCCAGCAGTACTTCCTCGCCTGTGGCATAGTGTCCGTTGCGGGAACGTTTGGCTTTCGGGTCCAGGTGCAGGTGCTCGAAGAGCACTTCCCCCACCTGCATGGGGCTGTTGATATTGAATGTGGTGCCGGCCAGCGCGGTTATCTGCTGCTCCAGCATGCCCAGTTCCTCGGTCAGTTTCACCTCCGCCTCGTGCAGGATATGGGTGTCGATACGCACGCCGGCCTCTGTCATGTCGTGCAGCACCTCCACCAGGGGCAGCTCCACCTCGTTGTAGAGCGTCCACAGGGCGGGATTGGCGCGCAGGCTCTCCCAATCGGGTTCCTGCCACGGATTGAAGCGCATCTCGGGGTTGAGCAGGTAACAAACCAGCCGTGCCTCGATGGTGTCATAGGGCGGCTCCCCTTGCGGCGTGGCACTGAACAGGTCAGGTTCGCCGCCGGTCTGCGGTGTCTCGGCGGGGGCAAAGAGGTCCAGCGTCTGCTCCGCCGGTCGAGCGGCGGCCGGTCGACCGGCCTTGGAGGCGGGTTGCGCCCCTTTTCCCGCGGGCAGCAGGGAGTTGAACTCCAGTTGGCGGTAGAGGTCATACAGCGCCTCTGTGTGGCGCTCCTGCACCCGAAGTGCCTCTGCGTTCAGGTCAATGGGCACGTCGGTGCGGATGGTTGCCAGGAAGCGGGAGAAGCGTATCTGCTCTTCCTGCTCGCGGATGCGGGTCTGCAGCGCACCTTTCAGGCGCTCGGTGCTCGTCAGCAGGTTGTCGATAGTGCCGAACTCATGGAGCAGTTTGACGGCTGTCTTCTCGCCCACGCCGCTACAGCCGGGGATGTTATCGCTGGCATCCCCCATCAGGCCGAGCAGGTCGATGACCTGTGACTGGTGGCGAAGCCCGTATTTGGCGCATACCTCCGCCGGTCCCATCTGCTCAAAACCGCCCGTATGACGGGGGCGGTACATGAAGATATGGTCGCTCACCAGTTGGCCGTAGTCCTTGTCCGGCGTCGCCATATAAACCTCAAACCCCGCTTTCTCGGCCTTCTGTGCCAATGTGCCGATGACGTCGTCCGCCTCAAAACCGGGTACTTCCAGCACGGCGACATTCATCGCGCGCAAGATGTCCTGTATCACCGGCACGGCGCGGCGTATATCCTCCGGCGTCTCCTCGCGCTGCGCTTTGTACTGCGGGTAGGCCTCGTGTCGGAACGTGGGGCCGTGGGGGTCAAAAGCCACCCCTATATGGGTCGGTTGAAGCCGCTTGAGCAGGTCCTCCAGAGTGATGACAAAGCCGTAGATGGCGGAGGTGTTCTCGCCGCGCGAGTTGACACGCGGCACGCGGATAAAGGCGTAGTACGCCCTGTAAATCATGGCGTAAGCGTCGATGAGCAGAAGGCGGTTGGACATGGTATGGTGGTGTTTTGGGGGTTACCAGTTGATGGGAGGCAGTCCGTGCTGTTGGAGGTAGCGGTTGGCCTCGGAGAAATGGCCGCAGCCGATGAAGCCGCGGTAGGCGCTCAGGGGGCTGGGGTGGGGGGCGGTGAGGACCAGGTGGCGACGTCGGTCGATGAACGCCCCCTTGCGCTGGGCATAGCTGCCCCAGAGCATGAAGACCAGATGCTGACGGCGGTCGTTGAGCGCGCGGATGGCCGCGTCGGTCAACTCCTCCCAGCCCTTGTTCTGGTGGCTGCCGGCACGGTGTGCCTGCACGGTCAGCGTGGCGTTCAGCAGCAGCACGCCCTGGTCGGCCCACGACTGCAGATTGCCCGACGCGGGGATGGGTTTGCCCAGGTCGCGTTGGAGCTCCTTGTATATATTCTCCAACGACGGCGGGATACGTATGCCGTCGTTCACGGAGAAGCACAGCCCGTTCGCCTGACCGACATCGTGGTAGGGGTCTTGCCCCAGTATGACCACACGGACGCGGTCGAACGGGCAGGCGTCGAAAGCATGGAAAATCAGGTGCCCGGGCGGGAAGCACCGGTGTTGCGCATACTCGGCACGGACGAACGATGTCAGCAACTCGAAGTAAGGCTTGTCAAACTCCGGCTGCAGTACTGCCCGCCATGTGTCCTCAATGCGCACGTTCATCAGTCCACAATGAGCATCGCGTCGCCGTAGTCGCCGAAGCGGTAGCCCTCGTTGACGGCCACCTCGTAGGCTTTCATCACCTGCTCGTAGCCGCCGAAAGCCGCCACCTCCATCAGTTGGCTCGACATCGGCATGTAGAAATTGACGAAGAACGACTGCGCCACGCTGAACTCGTAGGGGGGATAGATGAAGCGGTTGGTCCAGCCGTTGTACTCCTTAATCTGGCCGTTGGTGCCGGCCACGTGCTCCAGCGCGCGCATCACCTCCGTGCCCACGGCGCAGACGGCATGCTCCCGTTCGTGGGTTTTGTGCACCGCCTTGACCACCTCGTCGCTGATGATTATCTGCTCGGATTCGACCTTGTGCTTGGTCAGGTCCTCCACATCCACCGGCTTGAAGTTGCCCAGGCCCATGTGGCTGGTCAGGCAGACGTGGTCGATGCCCCGTATCTCCATGCGCTTGAGCAGTTGTTTGGAGAAGTGCAGCCCGGCTGCCGGTGCGGCCACGGCGCCCACCTTGTCGGCGAAAATCGTCTGGTAGCGCTCCTCGTCCATCTCCTTGACGGACAGACCGCGGAATACCTTGTCGTACGCCTGCTTGTCGGCGTCGTCCATCGGGCGGCGGATATACTTGGGCAGAGGCGTATGTCCCAGTGCATACAGTTTCTCTGTGAACTCGGCCTCCGTGTAGTCGGTCAGGAAGCGGAACGTGCGCCCGCGGGAGGTAGTGTTGTCAATCACCTCCGCCACTATGGTCGGGTCATCATCGAAGAAAAGTTTGTTGCCGATACGTATCTTGCGGGCCGGGTCCACCAGCACGTCCCAATAGCGGTTCGCGTGGTTGAGTTCGCGCAGCAGGAATATCTCGATGTCGGCGTTCGTCTTCTCCTTCTTGCCATACAGGCGCGCGGGGAAGGTCTTGGTATCGTTGAAGATAAACAAGTCCCCCTCGTCGAAGAAGGTGGCGGTGTCGCTGACCGTCTTGTGCTCTATCTCTCCGCTCTGACGGTGCAGCACCATCAGTCGGGCTTCGTCACGATAGGCAGCGGGATACTGCGCTATCAACTCATCCGGCAATCTAAACTTGAAGTTACTGAGTCTCATATCGTCGTGTATTATATTTTTCTATCGTTCATGCGGCCTCCGCCGTTACCTGACCGTTACCTGACCGTTACCTGACGGTCTCTCCCGAGTCGCCGGAACGGCGAATTCTCGCTCTCCTCCCTGAACGCGACCCGTACCTGACCCGAACCTGACCCGAACCTGGAGGGTGTAAGTGTCTGTCGGATTGGCTGTTTATAGGGTCAGGTCTGTTTCAGGTCTGTTCCAGGTCTGTTAGGCGCACTGAGTATCAATCGGTTTCGGCGGCCAGTCGGTCGAGGAATGCCTCTATGGTCAGTGCCTCTTCCACGCGGTAGTCGCCGACGCGCGTGCGGCGCAGCGCTGTCAGGTAGGCGCCGCTCTCCAGGGCCTCGCCCAGGTCACGTGCCAGCGCGCGTATATACGTGCCGCGGGAGCACACTACGCGCAGCGTCAGCTGCATCTGCTCCGCATCAAAGCTGACCACCTCTAACTCGTCTATTATCACCCGCTTAGGGGCTAACTCCACCTCCTCACCTTTGCGCGCCATGTCGTAGGCACGCTTGCCGCCCACCTTGATGGCCGAGAAGACCGGCGGCACTTGCGCTATCTCGCCACGGAAGCGGGGCAGGACGGACTCGATGGCCTCGCGGGTGATATGCGCGGTCGGATAGGTCCGGTCCACCGGCTTCTCCATGTCGAAGCAGGGAGTGGTGGCGCCCAACTGCAGCGTAGCCACATACTCCTTGGTGTGGTTCATCAGGGTCTCTATCTGCTTGGTGGCGCGACCGGTGCATACCAGCACCACGCCCGTCGCCAGCGGGTCGAGTGTCCCGGCATGGCCGACCTTGAACTTCTTCTGTCCTAACCGGCGGCACAGGGCGTTACGCACCTTGCCCACCAGGTCAAAGCTCGTCCAATGCAACGGTTTGTCGAAGGACAGCACCACACCTCCTGCGTAGTCTCTCATGCGCCGATGTAGTTATATACAATGGCGAACACGCCGGCCAGCAGGCAATAGACGGCGAACCACACCAGTTTCTGGCGCTTGACTATCTCTATCATGAAGCGGCAGGCAAAGCAGCCCGTCACAAATGCTGCCACGAACCCTGTCACGAGGGCAGCGGCCGACAGCGAGGAGCCTGCGCTCAGCGGCTCTTTCAGGTACTTGAGCAGGTCGAGGAACGCCTCGCCCATGATGGGGATAAGCACCATCAGGAACGAGAACTGCGCCACTTTCTCCTTCTTCACGCCGCAGAGCAGTCCCGTGGCTATCGTGCTGCCGCTGCGGGACAGACCGGGCAGCACTGCCACAGCCTGCGCACAGCCGATGATGATGGCGTCGCGGTAGGTCACCTCGTGGCCGTCCGTGCCGTAGCGCTTGGTGTACCACTCGCTGAATCCCAGTAGCAACGATGTCACTATCAGGCATATGCCCACCAACAACAGCCCGTTGCCGAAGAAGGCCTCCACTTGGTCCTTGAAGAACATGCCCACGATGAACACGGGCACCATACTCACCAGTATCTTAGCCACATAGTCCTTGTCTTCGTTCCACGTCTTTGTGGCGAACGTGCCGCGCAGCAGTTGCCACACCTCGCGCCAGAAGATGACCAGCGTGGACAGGACGGTCGCCGTGTGCACCACGATAGCGAACGTCAGGTTATCCTCGCCCGCTGTGCCCAGCAGCGCCTGCCCTATCTCCAGGTGGCCGCTGCTGCTGACCGGCAGGAACTCCGTGAGTCCCTGCACGATGCCCAGTATCAATGCTTCAATCCAACTCATGGGCTCAGTCATCGAATTTACGTTCTTCCTCCTCGGAACCGCCCTTCGGGCGGAAGAGGATGGCAAACACCATGGCCACAAAGCCGAAGAGCGCCACCATCGGGCCGACCGTGATGCGGCGCGTGGAGAAGATGTCGGGGTTATATTCCGTAGCACCACTCGGCTCACCCACCATCAGGGCGAAGCCTGCTACGATAATCACCAGCGAGAGGCAGATAAGCAGGATGTTCCGCTTGGGAAGATTATATCTCATATAATGTATCGGTTTTCATTCGTATATATCGCCCGGTGGCGATGAAGGCGGTCAGCAGGGTGATGAGCACGCCGAAGAAGAGCAGCACGCCGGCCAGCAGGGTCAGGTTCTGCCACGTCAGGGGGAAGAGCAGGACGCCCATGCGGACATTCAGGTAATAGACGCCGCCGAGCAGGGCGATATACGCCAGCACGGCAGCCAGGGCACCCATGCCCACGTTCTTGCGTACGAAAGGCCGGCGGATATGCCATGAGGTGGCGCCCACCAGCGTCATGGTGCGAATCAGGAAGCGCTTGGAGTATATCTGCAGGCGGATAGTGTTGACCATGAGCGCCTGTGCGATGATGAGCAGCAGCAGGGCTATGCCCGCCAGGAACCATGTCACGCGGTTGAGGTTCTTGTTCATCAACTGCAGCAGGTCGCGCTGATAGACCACGCGGCTCACGTACGGCAGGCTGCTCAGTCGCTGTTCGATGACGGCCATGCTGTCCGCGTTGGCATACTCCGCGTTCAGGTGCAGTTCATAGGATGCGCTCAGGGGGTTATAGCCCAGGAAGCGGGTGGGGTCCTCGCCCAGCAGGCGCATGTGCTCCTCCAGCGCTTCCTCCGGCGAGATATACCGGTAGTCGTGGCAGTAGGAGACAGCCTGCAGCATCCCCTCCATGTTATGCAGCGAGACCGAGTCGGCCTCCTCTGTCAGCACCACCTGCATAGCCACGTTCTCGCGTACACGGCGCATCAGGTTGCCCGCGGAGAGCAGTAATACACACTCCATGCCGATGAGCAACAGCACCAGCATGACGCTGATGGCGCTCGTTATGTGCATGTTGAAGAAATGATGTCGATGTCCTTTGCTCATGTTTGACTCCCTTTCCGGTTGCGACAGCGCCCGATAGGAGGGCTGTCTATTCACTCAAACGGGGCAGGTCGCTGACCTGCCCCGTCGTTGGTTAGTATTCCCAGAGGTCTTGTTCGAAGTTCAGCAACTCGGTCTCGATGCGCTTCTGCTCTTTCTTGAGCTCGGGCTCCGTCCTGAGGTACTGAGGGATAACGCGGTCGTAGATATTATCCTCGCCGACCAGGTAGGACGCATACAGTCGTTTTGCGAAGAACTCGTCAAACGTCAGACGCTTGGTGCTGTTCTTGCTGGATATCATGTGCTGGTGCGCCATGTGGGGACGCAGGTACTTGAACGGTATCCAGAACACAATCTGCTTGTAGAGTGCCTCATACGGCTGGTCCCGCTCGGTGCTCTTGGGCGTGTACAGCGGAGCTACTGCCATAATCTGGCGATACAGACGCGAATAGTGCTTGTCGAAGAAGATAACCTCCTGAATCAGATACTTGTACTGGTTGGGGACATACGCCTTGTAGTAGTCGTCACGAATCTGCAGCTTGCCTTCGTTATTGAACTCGTAGATAGAGGCGTTGTTGTCGATGACAGTCGCGACTACCGGTTCGCCATTTTCGTTGGCAGCGCTGCCCTCCTCACCGTCACCGGTGGTGGGAGACAACTCGATATCCTCCGACTCGCCTTCCGAATCCAATTGGTTCTTAATGTCTTCCATGCTCAGCGGCTGCACCTGCATGAAGTTGGGAATCAGACCATCTTCGGGGTTTGCCGGCTTGGCATATACCGGCACGTTACCCTCGGCGATGGCTACCAACGTCAAGTGGAAAAGCGACTGATACTTGGGATTGGTCGGGTTGATGGGGAAGTACAACTCGAAGTTCTGCTTGTAGCGCATGTCTATGATGCTGTACACCACGCGTGACCAGACGACATCTTCCTTGCGGTGGAAGACTGTGATGACGGTGTCGTCGCGCAACTCTTGGGTCTCCAGCGCCACGATTCCGTGGTCCTCGAAGAACGAATTGATGTGGTGCTGTGCATCAGCGAGCAGGTTGCCCACCAGCAACATCAGTACTATAAAACCTGTTTTCTTCATAATCATATGTTGAACTATCTTCCTGTCGCGAGGGGGCTTTCCCCTCCGACGGAAAAGGTTAATTATCCTGCGAGAGGTTATTTGGTTACCTCGATAGGTACGTTACGCAGCGTACGTGCGCCACCGGGTCCTGTCGCTTTGACGTCACGGATGACGATTTGGCTGCCGAACGAGAGACCCTTGATATTGCTGATGACCTTGGCATTGAACTTATTGCCCTCGCACTTCACACGCTCGCCGTTGGGGAACTGTACGGCAAAGCTGGTGATGGTAAACTTGGCCTTCAGCATGATGTCTGCACCATAGCTGGCACGGATGCCCGCTTGGCCGGAAATCAGGTATTTCTTGGCAATCTGGTCCTTCTCGATAATCTGGTCGCCGATAGCCACGTACGCATCCGGACGGGGCAGCGGCTTGAGGTCGAACTCGGCACTACCTACCTCACTCACGCGACCATCCTTATCGGCACGCACGTGCACGGTGGTCTTCTTGGCGTTGCCGGGATTGGGGTGGATAATCCACTCTCCGGTGCTGCCACGTGAAACTTTGGCATTCGTGGCGTCCACGCGCAGTTTGTCGCCGGCGACACCCGGTGCGGAGATGTTGAAGCGGTTGTCGTAGTCGATATACATCACGTTCAGGTCCACGTTCGCAATAGCCACAGAGGAGTTATCCACCTGATACTGGCCTTGGAAATCATAGTGCGTCGTGTCGCCCGGCACGAGGATGTAACCGTTGAAGGTACGTGTTCCGGAGCCGCTTGCTGCAACGTCATAGATGCCGTCCGGGCATTCTACACCGTTGACAAACACTTGCGGCAGCTGGGTCGTATCCACCATACCCGACACGATACGTGCGCGGTAGTGCTCGCCCGGCTTGAGGATGATGCTCGACTGCGGTACCACCACAGGGATGACGGTGTTCACCACGAAGTTGGACGAACCGGCGGCGTTGAACATGAAGTTGACCATCTCGCTCTCCGCCATGCGGATATCGTTCTGGTACTTGGTAAGCAGCGCCAATACGGCTGCGGCAGGCATCTGGTGGAAGATGGACTGCGTCCATGTAATCACCTCGTTGTCCTGGCTGATTTCATCGTCCGTGCGGAACAATTCCTTGAACATGGCAATCTTCAACTCCCACTCGTGTGCGAACTTGGCGTCCGACATCTTGCGTTTGATGCACTCGGAGTCGGCCTCGGTCATATACTTGCGATAGTCATCCATGCGGAACTCCAGCTCCTCCTGATTCTCACGGCCGGTGGCGGGGTCAATCATCTCCGCATAGTGGTCGGGCCAGTTGGTGTCATCGTCGCCGTCGTACTTCTTAGGTATAGCGTAGCGCTCGTACTTCTCGCTTTCCTTGCGGCCATTGTTCGCTATGCCTAATTTGAAGTCCTCAATGTAGTCGTAGAACTCCTCGCTCTTGCTGTAGATAGCTTTGGCGATGGTGTACCACTCTTCGTATTTCTGGCGTCCGCCCTCGTCCTTCGTGTACTCGCGCTCGAAGTTGGCCATAACATCTTCGGTACGGCTCTTGGACGAGGCGATGGACGACTCCATACTGCCGCGAACCGTTCTAAAGCCGTTGATAATCTCGGCAGATACGTTCAGCGCAAGCATGGCAGTCAGCACGAGGTACATCATGCCTATCATCTTTTGTCTCGGGGTTTCCGGACAGTTTTTTGCTCCTCCCATACGTTACTGTTGGTTAGTTTGGTTTTGGTAATTACACAATCTTATTTACAGGTCCCGTTGCGGAACATCAGGCCAGTGCGTTGAGCATGTTGCCGTAGATGCTGTTGAGGTCAGCTACCTGCTTGGCCAGAGTCTTGCTGGCAGCGGCATAAGCCTCTTGCTCCTTGGCAGCGGCAGCTACGCTTGCCTGAATCTTCTGCGCCTCAGCCGATGCAGCCTGTGCGGCTGTCAGTTGCTGCTCGTAGATAGAAGTCAGTTGGGCAGCCTTGGCGGATGCAGCCTCAACGTTCTGTTGATATTGCTTGGTGCCGGCTACAGCGCCTTCCATGTGCTGAGCTGCAGCGCTGAGTGAAGCAGCCAGAGTCTCGTTCTTGGCACCCAGGTTGTTGGCTGATACGGCGAAGCGGTCTGCAGCTTCAGCAGCTGCCTCTGCTTTCTCGCCGAGCTTGCTCGTAGCCGTAGCCACCTTGCTCAACTCTGAGAGTTGGCCTGCTGTCTTGGCCAAGTCGTTGATGCCGCCCTTCAGCGCTTCGAGGTCTTTCTCACTCAATGAGGGAACAGAAGCTTTCTCTTTCTCTGCAGGGGCAGGGAGATTGTTCGTGGCGGTGCCGCCGGTCAATGCTACCAAGTTGGGACGGGGCATTGCCTCTATCTTCTCTTTCTCTTCTTTCTGAACTGCATGAAGGTCCACCAACTGCGGGAAAACCTCCTCCCAGTGGAACTCGGGGTGCGGTTTGTCAAAGCAGCCGATTGCGAACAAGACTGCCTCGGTAATCATACCTGCGAACAACATCGGACCGGCTCCGGGAAGGTGCTGAATCTTGAACAAGGCACCAACGATTACGACGGATGCGCCTAACGAATAGACCATACCAACGACGCGTTTTCCACTGTAGGACTCGTACCAGCCCATGAAACCACCTCTTTTCTTAGCTTCTGTAGCCATAACAATTAAAATCTTTTTTGTTTATTAATTTAAGTTTTCTGTTTTTGTCTGTTTGATTATTCGCCGATATAGCGACGTACGCAGCGGAATCCGATGTAAGGACGGCTCTCGTACTGATACTCATAGGTGCGCACACCGCACTGGAGGTAGAAACTGATGTCTTTCCAGCTGCCGCCGCGGATGACTTTCTTCTTGAGAATGTCGGGGTCGTCCTTGCGGGCCATGTACACGAAGTTGGGGTTCAGGTCGTGCACATTGGTGTTGGCGTCGGAGCGGTAGGCCGACATCGTCCATTCCGAGACGTTACCCGCCATGTCGAATAGACCGAAGTCGTTCGGACGGTACTGCGCCACCTTGATAGGCGTGATGCCCGTGTCGTCGCCGTACGAACCGCGGTAGGGCTTGAAGTTCGCAAAGAAGCAGCCCTTGGCGTCGCGGGCGTAGTTGCCGCCCCACGGGTACATGGACATCTTGCGTCCGCCGCGCGAAGCGTACTCCCATTCGGCCTCGGTAGGCAGGCGATAGTCATTCGCTCCCTCTTTCGAGTGACCGTTGAAGAACTCTGTACGCCAGTTGCAGAACGCATGAGCCTGCTCCCAGGTCGCACCCACTACAGGGTACTCCGCATAACCCGGATGCGAGAAATACATCTTGGTCATCGGGTCGTTGTACGAGTACTCGAAGTCGCGCACCCACACGAGCGTATCCGGGTACACGCATATAATCTTATGGGTGACCAGGTCCTTGGGCTCACGCAACGGACGGCGGATAGTGCTGTCGCCGATGGTGCCGTCCTCGTTCACCCAGAAGCTGTCCACACGTACCGACGCACCCTCCGGATAGCGACCCAGAGCCACGTCGAACTTGTTGCGCTGCAGAACAGCCTCGTCGTAGTTGACCCAACCGTAACGGTAGTACAGACGCATGTTGTTCAGCGTCTTGTCCGAGTAATACACCAGTGAGTCGCGCAGGACCTGATACATGCCCTCCGCGAACTTGCCCTTGTTGTTCCACGGCAACTTGTTCTTCTTCTTCCAGTTGATACGTGCGCCTTCCTCTTCCTCTTCATCTTCGGATTCGGTGCCGTCCTCCTTCTTCTCCAAGGCGAACTCACTGCTGAAATCCTCGTGGTTAGCCAGGATAGCAAGGGCCATCGAGTCGCGCACGTAGTTCACGAACTGACGATACTCGTTGTTCGTTATCTCCGTTTCGTCCATCCAGAAGGCCTCAACGGTCGCCATCATGATGTTGTCCGGCTGGTCAAATACCGCGGACTGAGTGTTCGCACCCATCATGAACGACCCTTTCTTGATGAAAATCATGCCGTAAGGGTTGGCCTCTTTGAAGTTCTTTGACTTGCCTGCACCTACCAGCTCTCCTGCGGGTTTGTTGCACCCCGTAACCAGAATGGCAAGCACTGCAATAGACAGAATCTTAGTCAGTTTCATATCTTTTTTGTGAGTTAATGTTCTATAATATATCGCGCCTGTGCGCGTTCTTCCTTATAAGTATCGTACGCTCTTGTAGCGGTTCGTCCGCTTGGGCTTCAGTATGTCGAAACCGTATGTCAGGTATAACTCGTGGCTTCCGTAGCTCTCCAGCAGCAGGTTGTTCGTCGGCAACTCGCAGGTGTAACCCAACTGCAGCCCCGAGATAATATCAATCCCCAATAGTATATTCACACTCCCTGCTACGCGGTAGCCCAGTCCCCAGCGGTAACGGTCTTTGTAGTCGCACATCAGCGTCGCATTGACGTCCCACGACGCGAAATCCGACATGACCATCATCGACGGGATGAGTTGCCACTCGCGGTGATCCCGCAGCCGGAACCGGTAGCCGCCGGTCACGTACATCGTCCCGCGCAGCCGGACCTCCACTTCCTTCGTCCCCGACGCCCAGATTATCTTGGGATTGGTCACGTGGCTGTACGAACCGCCTACCCACCATTGCGACGTCGAATACCATATTCCCAGACCTAAGTCAAAGCCCATGCCCGACACATCGCCTGACGGAATATACTGGTCGCTCGGGTCGTGGTACTCCGAACCGCTCAACTGGCTCAGATTCACGCTGTCACCCTTGAAGCCTACGTTCGCAAACCCTAACTCGATGCCGCCCGAGAGCACGCCCTTACCCAACTTGTGACGGTACGCGTACTGCACGTGCAGCGCCTGATTCGTATATAGACCGTAACGGTCGTTCAGGAATCGAATCCCCGCTCCGTGACGGGTCTTGCCGATTACGAACGGCGACGAAAAACTGAAATACGTTGACATTGGGGCGTTCTTGATGTCCACAAATTGCATCCTGTGGAGTCCCGCCACCTTCATCAGGTCCCCTTCACCTGCCGCTGCAGGGTTGTAGGCGGTTGGTAGATACATATAATGTCCTATCTGAGGGTCAAACTGCGCATACACAGTCAACACGGCCAATAGCGACAACAATAGAACAATATGTCTTTTCACGTCTCGTGTTTCCTTTCCTGTGACTTAATACTCCTCCTCGTTGAAGAAGAAATCGTCGTCCGTCGGATAGTCGGGCCAAAGGTCCTCGATGCTCTCGTAAACCTCGTCCTCGTCCTCTATCTCTTGTAAATTCTCTATCACTTCCATCGGAGCACCAATCCGGTTGGCATAGTCCAACAACTCGTCTTTCGTTGCAGGCCATGGTGCATCCTCTATCTTTGAAGCCAATTCTAATGTCCAATACATAGTTATGCGAATAGATTATGTGGTGTGTATGTTGTTATATCTCAATAATTTACCGAACGAAACATGCGCCGCAATGCCGCGGATTTCTGCTTCGAACGGGGGTTTTACTCCGAAATTATCGCGCAAAGGTACTAAAAAAAATCCATTTGTGCAAAATTTCTGTCACTTTTTTTTATTTTTTCCACACAAACTGACAAATATTACCCTCTTTCGCCATAAATCGTGACAATACGAAAAAATAGTCCGACAGCCGGTTGACGAATGTCAGCGCAGGGGCATAAACGGCATCATTATGGTCATTCTCCAGTGCCACAATGCGCCGCTCCAACCGACGTGTAACGGTCCGGCAGACGTGACACAGCGATGTCGCTTCGTCTCCGCCCGGCAGGATAAACTCGCGCATAGGGGGCAGCGTCTCCTGCATCGCGTCTATCCATTGCTCCAGCTGCCGCGTGTCCTCCCCGCTTATCCACTCGCCCGGCGCATCCGACAGTGCTGCACCCAGGTTGAACAACCGGTTCTGTATCCAATAGAGCTGCTCGTCCTGATAGGAACTGCGGGCGCGGAGCAGTCCCACAAACGAGTTCAGTTCGTCGGCTGTGCCGTATGCCTCCAGACGGAAATCCGTCTTGCTCACGCGCGTACCGCTGGCCAGACCTGTCGTCCCGCGGTCGCCTGTCTTGGTGTATATATGCATAGTGTTGTGTGTTAGAGTCGTAACTTGTAGTGCTTGCGCAGGTAGTGCGTGTCGAAAAAGACGAGCCCGAAATGGTAGTAGTCCATCGTCGTGGTCACTGCCCGCATCTGTTGTATGTCCCGCCACGCGCGCTCCATCGCCTCCGAGTGGTGGATGTCGTCGATGATGCAGATGGAGTGCGCCCGGAGATAGGGTAGCAGTGTCGCGAAATAGCGCAGCGTCGCCTCGGTCGTGTGGTTGGCGTCCAGGTATGCGATGTCTATGTGGTAGTCTTTTCTCTCGCGCGCGTACCTATATAATGTGTCGGCCAGTGTGGTGTCAATATTGCCCTCGATGCAGCTGATGTTCGTCAGTCCGAGTGCCTGCCATACCTCCTGCGCAACGGCGGCGGTCTGCGCACAGCCTTCGAAGGTGGTGAGTCGGTCACGCCGCGCCGGAGAAGCCATGTAGGCCGAACTGATACCTAATGAGGTGCCCAGCTCAATCATCTCTATCGCCTCCTGTCGCTCGCGGCCCATCCATTCGACGATTCGGAAGAGGGCTTGCCCCACCTTCGGGCGCTCCAGACTCTTCCGCGCAATGTCCGCCACTGTCCGTTCGTACGTGCTGACACCGCCCTGTACGCCGCTCTCCGTCTGCCCGCGTTGCCCGCCGGGGCCGGCTCCGTAGTCGGTCACATGCAACACACGCGGGTCTCGCAGCAGTCTGCGCCGCTCTTTCTCGATGTGCTGCCAGCTGTAGAAACGCTCGTTCGAACGCAGTACAAAGCGCACTAACTCGAACAGACGCGGCGAATGAATCCCCTCGCCGCCCGTGTTCCAAGCGGTCAGCGCGTGCCGCACCGCCGCTCCCGAGCGAAATAATACTTGCTTTACTGACATCTGTCTGACTGTCCGCGTCCCGCCCATAATCCGTCCCTAACCGGTCTGAGGCCTGTCTGCCTCTCATCCGGAATCCCTCTGGAGCATGTTCGCATGCCGTTCGGAATCTGTTCGAGGCCTGTCTGCCTCTCGTTCGGAATCAATCTGGGGCCTGTTTGCATTCCATTTGGAATCTGTCCGTCATGCGCGTCGCGCGTTCTTCACATACAAAGGTAGTGCTTTTTGGCGACATGTGCAATAGTTACACCCATTTTTTCCGCTTTTGTCCGCCCTTCGTTCCGCCTGGGACGCGGGCGGCTCGCCCGCGATCGCGTCTTCAGACGCGCCCTTCCCTCTCTCCCTTCCCCTCCTCCCTCCCTTTCTTCCATTGCGCCGGATTGAATCCGGCACGGCTCCCCGAGCCGCCCTCTCACTTTGTCCATTGCGTCGGCATTCAATGCCGACAATACAGTCCACAACAGCCTTCTGGAATGCGGTTGTTCATCTCAGTCATAGACCGCCCTCCCCTCCTGGGACGCGGGCGGCTCGCCCGCGGATGCGCCACAAGGCGCAGGACATCATCATCGGTACCTCCGTGTCTTGCGACCCGACCGCGGGCGGCTCGCCCGCGGATGTGGCGATAGCCACACTTGTATCATCCTTGACTCAGATGCGCCCGCATCCTCGTCTCGGTCACAGACCGTCCGGGCTTTTTCCGCCTCGCGGCGTTATGCGCTCCCCCTGATTGTTTCCGTGTTCTCAAAATCCCCTCCTGCAAAATGCCTACACCTGCCGCCCCAAACCCGTACCGTTCTCGCGTGATTGTCGCGTGATTGTCGCGTGATTAACGCGTGATTCGCCTACCGCCTCGCAGGTCGTGGCCGTCCTCTTCGCTCCGATTTTGCCCTCTTTGCCATCCGAAAAACGCCTGATTAAGCAATATTTTGCAGAAAAATTCAAAAAAAACGCACGAATCTATTGCGATGTCAAATATTTTTTGTAACTTTGCAGTCGCTAATAGCGTTAGTCCCCCTCTATATCGCCGCCTATATGCGGCAAAATAAGGGAGCTAAATGTACTGAAAACTGGCCGCATGGCCTCGAAAAAGAACTTGAGTTTACGAAAGTTGTTTTTCGAAGAGCGGGGTCCCCAAAGAGCTTTGCTCGAATGGGGTGCCAGAGCGGAGGCCCCGAGGACTTAATGCTGCGCAGCAGCAGTCCGTGTCCGAGGGTGCCGAACGCGATAGGAGAGATGCTCGAGTGGTTGAAGAGGCACGCCTGGAAAGCGTGTAAACTCCAAAAGGGTTTCCGGGGTTCGAATCCCCGTCTCTCCGCAAGACAAGACCGGGTTTACGAGTCCAAGCTTGCTTGGCTGAGTAAACATGGGCGTGGTTTGGACAGGATGCCTGTGCAGACTGTCGGGATTGTTAGGAACAACGTGACGTGATAATCCCCATCCCCCCCGCAAAAATTGAAAACAATATCCATAACTAAAAACACAACAACAATGAAAAAACTTTTTGCTACCCTTACGGTTGTTGCTATGCTCGCATTTGGCAGCAATGCAATGGTAATGGCTCAAGACGCTGCCGCTCCTCAGGAAGAAGCAGCCGTAGAACAGGTTGACGAACAGGCTCCCGCAGCCGAAGAAACTGTAGAGGCCGAGGCTGCCGTGGAGGAAGCCGGTGGAGTGAAAGCACTGCACCAGACGCTCAAAACGAAGTTCATCGAAGGTGGCGCAGGATTCATGGCGCTCACTCTCGTGACCCTTATCTTCGGTCTCGCTCTCTGCATCGAGCGTATCATCTATCTGAGCTTGAGCAAAACCAATACCAAGGTGCTCCTCGAAAATATTGAGGCCGCGCTCGCAGAAGGAGGCATCGACGCCGCTCTTGACGTCTGCCGTAACACCCGCGGACCGGTCGCTTCTATCTTCTACCAGGGACTCAGCCGCTATCATGAGGGCGTGGATGTCGTCGAGAAAACAGTAGCCTCCTACGGTGGCGTACAGCTCGGACTCCTCGAGAAAAACCTCAGCTGGATCACTCTCTTCATCGCTATCGCACCGTCTCTCGGCTTCTTGGGTACCATCATCGGTATGATCGAGGCCTTCGACAAAATCCAACAGGTTGGTGATATCTCCGCTACCGTCGTTGCCGGTGGTATCAAGGTCGCCCTGTTGACCACTCTCCTCGGTCTGATTATCGCCGTTATCCTCCAGCTCTTCTATAACTACATCCTCTCGCTCATCGAGGGACTCGTTAACGAAATGGAAGATAGCTCCATCAGCCTGCTTGACCTCGTTGTCGCTTACGACGAACAGCAAAAAAAGAAATAATCCCGCCCGGATTATAAGCCATCGGAATATCCATCCGACAAATGCACATAGCAACGTGCATAATATAGACAACGAAATCAGACTATTGTTATGAAAAACTATAAACTAATCCCGCAAATAACCCTCTGGGTTCTCCTGCTCTTGGGCATTATCGTAACCGTAATGTTCTACGTAGGAGGTTCGGCAGGTGCACTGGAAGTCGCAGGTGACTTCCTTGATATCCCGCGGTTCACGGATTTGTTCCTCACATGGAACTATATACTCGTGATCGGAGCAATACTCATCACACTTGTCTTCGTCTGCATCGGACTCGTCAAACTCTTTAAGGTTAACCCCAAACGTGCTATCGCTATCCTCTGTATCTTTGTCACCTTCATCTATATCATCCCGCAGATATGCTACCTCCTCGCTAGCCCGGAGAAAGTGGAGATCATAGGATACGAAGGAACCGACAACGTCGGATTCATGGCACGCATGAGCGAGGCCGTCATCTATTGGGTTTACTTCATGGTGACCGCTACCGTCGGTACACTCATCTGGGGTATCATCCATACCAAACGACTCAAATAAAACTATCAATCGGTCGCGTGCTGCGCGTCCAACACGCGCAGCACACTACCTAAAATAGGAACTACTAATTATGGCAAAGAAAGTCCCACAGATAAACGCCAGCTCCATGGCCGACATCTCGTTCTTGCTGCTGATTTTCTTCTTGGTCACAACCTCTATGGATGTCAACCAAGGCCTTGCCCGCCGTCTGCCGGCACCGGTTCCCCCCGACCAGAAAGTCGAGGCGTCCGATATCAACAAACGTAACCTGTTGGTCGTTAAAATCAACTCGGCTAACCAGTTGATGGTCCAAGGACAAGAGATGAGTATCAAGCAACTGCGCGAACGGGCTAAGGAGTTCATCAAGAACGAGAACGACGAGTCCTACTACCCCAAACTCGTAGAAGAGGACTTCGGAGCTCCCATCGGAGTGGTACGCTATACCAAAGACCATGTCATCTCCGTACAGAACGACGTCGATACACAGTATCAGGCCTATCTCGATGTACAGAACGAACTGGTCGCTGCCTATAACGAACTCCGCGACGAGTGCGCTCGCAAGTATTTCCACATGCCTTATAACGAACTGGACGAAGACCAACAAAAGCAAGTGCAGAAAGTCTATCCCCAGAAAATCTCGGAGGCTGAACCTAAAAACTACGGAGGAAACTGATTATGGCTAAAATACGTAGAAACGACAAGCGGGAAATGCCCGCACTCAATACTTCGTCGCTGCCCGACATCATCTTCATGCTCCTCTTCTTCTTCATGTCCGTTACGTCCATGAAGGAGGTCACCTACAAGGTTCAAATCCAGAATCCCCAGGCTACGGAACTTACCAAAATGGAGAAAAAGTCCCTCGTACGCTACATCTATGTGGGTACTCCGCGACCCGAGTTCCGCAAAGACTTCGGCTCTGAGACACGTATCCAACTCGATGACGCCTTCGCTGACACCAAGGAAATTGGCGAATATATCATCAACGAGCGCTCCGCAATGAAAGAGCAGGAACAAGGACTCATGACCGTCTCCATCAAGGCCGACAAAGAGACCCGCATGGGTGTCATCGCCGACATCAAACAAGAGCTCCGCCGCGCGTACGCACTCAAAATCAACTACGCCGCCACACAACGCACCAACTATTGATGCCGCTGAAATATAACGAACGTATCGCGTCCTAAGATTCTTACGGATGCGATACGCTTTTTAATAACCTAAATAGATTCCTGATAACATGAAAAAAGTATCTTCGCTATTTCTTATTACTATTCTTTTATCCTTCTCGTCTGAGGCTGTAGCTCAATTAAAGGTCGCAGCATCAGGTAAAGTTGCTATTTATGCAGATACCTCCGCTATTCCTTTGTCTCGTTTAGCCATCGGAGGTAGTGGTGATGTGCTTACGTCTTTGTATGTGGCTCCTCATAATCAGGGCTATGTTCATTGATAGCAGATGGAAATGTGGTGGATACAAAACGAATGATATTAACTAAATGATAAAGTGACTTATGTTGAAACATTTATTTGCCGCTTTGCTTTTATCCTTCTCTGTTGCGATGTGTGGGCAAGGTGTGTTGTATGCGCATATCGTCGATGAAGATTTTGTGCCGATAGTCTTAGGAGTAGAGTCGGGTTTCCTTACATTGTCCTGTGCAAATGAAGACTTCAATAATGTGTTGCAGCAATATCATTTTCATAAATTCTGGCAGGCATGGCCAGGCATTAAAAGCGAATACTTGCAGGCTGTTTACATTATTGAACTTAATTCCGAAGAGGAAGAGGCAAACTTTATGCAATGTGTCGTTGAAAACTATTCAGAGCAGATTCCAACTATTGAGAAGATAGGAGAGCCATACTTAGACGATTCTGTATCTCAACAAAGAGCGGAGAGTGGGAACGTGATGTTCAATCTACAGGGTTCGCCTGTAACGAATGAGTATCATGGAATTATAGTGAAAAGAGGATGCAAGTATATTACTACAAAATAAGTTAGGAGTTCAAGATGAGGCCTATTCTAAAAGCCATAGTTGTTATAGTATCCCTGTTACCCATTCCTGTTTTTGCACTTGGAGAGTATGCATATGCACGTATTGTAGATAAAAACATCGTGCCTATTATTGTAGGAAATGAAGCGAACTTCCTCAAATTGTCATGTGTAAACGAGGATTTTAACAGCGTGTTACAACAATATCATTTTCGTTGATTTGAGCAGGCATGGCCGAACATCGCAGATAAATGGTTACAAGATGTTTACGTTATAGAACTGGATTCGGAAGAACAACTTGATAAGTTTACTCAATAGATGATACGTGCGGTAAATCCATCTCTATCAGTTGTTGAAGTGATGAATATCCTGAAGTCGACAGCAGATGCAAGTATATATGACATTCCTGAAAATGGATATTTTATGGGGAAATTGGGTGCTGGTAGTGTCGATGCTTATAAGGCGTTAGGAAGGCATGTGCATTAGATGTTGAGAATCAGAATTACTTAATAGATGAAAATCTTGAAGGTTGTATAGTTACACTAAAGAATGTTGGTGTTGAAAATAGTGCGACACTCACGATATCTTCTGTTGTCGAGACCGAATTAATAAGCAATGTGAATATACCATTCGGTTGTACATTGGTAATCACAAATTAGACTAAGTTTATATCGGTTATCGGGCTATATAATGCTAACTCCAAAAGTCTTTATGGAAGGAAGTGCTAATACGCAAATTTGTGATTTTGGAAGTTGTAATGATTTTAGTAGACAGCATTATGTTCAAGATTTAGAGGATGAGGAGTTTGAATTTATACAACTATCTGCTCATTCTTCTCCCATACGCCATCGGTTTGATTATATAGATTCGGTAGAATATCTATATTTTAATACAATATATTCCATATGTAATAGGGCTATAGGTTATAATTTGTTTTGTTGTTCAGCATGTAATTGGGATTTATCTGGCGCAGAGGGATTCTTGGGTGCCTCTTATCTTTTTAACAATAATAAGTGTATGTTCGTAGTTGGCTCAACTAAAACAGGTTCCATGCTTGGCTTTAGTGACTTTTATACACCATTAGGCAATGGTAGCTCTGTTGGTGCTGCAATGAAATTATGGTGGCTAAATTTCTGTGGGGCATCGCATTCGTTATCGGAAATATGGTGGCATTACGGGATGTCCATTTTAGAAGATCCTATGGCGATGTTAAAATATCAAAATGATAATGATTGTCCGGATTCCATTATGCTTAATTGTTTTGATAATTTGAATCATTCTAACGTTCAATACTATAGAGCAAAAACGAATATAACGGTTGAGAATGCTTATATAGTTCCCTCTGGAATAAAAGTGATTCTTGATGCACCTCAAGTTTGTATTAATCCTTCCTTTGTATGCCCCATAGGAGCGAGTCTTGAAATTAGGAATAAAGGATGTGTAATAAATAACTAATTTCACTTTTAATTATGCGAAAGAAATATTGTTTGCTTATCATCCTATGTTCCTTTGTATGGCTGGATGAACTTAATGCGAATTGCTTTGCTTATTCTCTTGAAGAGGCAACTAAACAAGAGCAATTTTTAGGAACTATCGGATTTGAATCAGTACCATGTATGAGTAGTGATGAACCATGCCTCCCGTGCTTGTCTCCTGTGCTTTCGATCAAAGGTGAGGTCTATTTTATTAATGGGATGGAGGAATCGGAAATGGCTTGGCAACTGGGGCTGTCTATAGAAGAGTTGGAAGGTGCGTCGGTTTCTGCCATTGGTTTTGTCTTTGATAAAGATGGTGTGTCACTGGTAAATATAGAGCAATTGTCCTTACTCGTAGAGGATGTTCCCGTCATTGTTGTGCCCCCTGCCGCTCAAAAGCAACTTCGCGACGGGATATTATATCTCGTCACGAAGGATGGCGCACAATATACGGCGCAAGGTGTGAGGCTCTAAAATGCTAACTCCACTTGACTTTCCGCATAAAAATGAAAGAAATACTTGCATATCCGGGAAAAAAGCAGTAATTTTGTACCTGCAAAACGATTATACCAACTTAAAATCATACAAATCATGTCTAAAGTAACCGTTGTAGGCGCAGGTAACGTGGGTGCTACGTGCGCAAATGTGTTGGCTGTTAACGAAGTGGCCAACCAAGTATGTCTTATCGATATCAAGGAAGGTCTCTCCGAAGGCAAGGCTATGGATATCATGCAAACAGCTCAGCTCATGGGCTTTGACACCGTCGTCGAAGGTGTGACCAACGACTATAGCAAGACCGCCAACTCCGACGTAGTCATCATCACCAGCGGCCTGCCTCGTAAGCCCGGTATGACTCGCGAGGAACTCATCGGTGTGAATGCCGGTATCGTCAAGAGCGTAGCCACTCAACTCCTTCAGTACTCTCCCAACGCTATCCTCGTCGTGGTCAGCAACCCGATGGACACCATGGCTTACCTCACACTCCATGCCCTCGGACTGCCGCGCAACCGCGTCATCGGTATGGGTGGTGCTCTCGATAGCGCCCGCCTCAAATACTTCCTCAGCCAGGCCCTCAAGTGCAACGCCAACGATGTGGACGGCTTCGTTATCGGCGGCCATGGTGATACCACCATGATTCCTCTGACCAGCTACACCACCTACAAGGGTATCCCCGTGACAGAGTTCCTGAGCGAGGACGAGATTGAACAGGTGGTTAAGAGCACCATGGTCGGTGGCGCCACACTCACCGGCTTGCTCGGCACCAGCGCATGGATGGCTCCGGGTGCTGCCGCTGCCAGCGTAGCCGAGGCTATCATCAAGGACCAGAAGAAGATGATTCCTTGCTCCGCAGCCCTCGAAGGCGAGTATGGCATGAAAGATATCACCATCGGCGTGCCCTGTATCATCGGACGCAACGGTATCGAGAAAGTGCTTGAACTCAAGATCTCGCAGGCTGAGATGGAGAAACTCCGCGAGTCGGAGGTCGCTGTCCGCAAGACTACCGCTATCCTCAAAGACCTCAACGTCCTCTAAGCAAAACCGATAACCCCCAATCGGTAATCCCCAATCGAAACCGGCGAACAAGCCGGATGGGACTAAAAACACGCAGCGCCGCGACGACCCGTCGCGGCGCTGCTGCGTCTTATATCCCCTGCGTACAACCCCAGTACACACCTACATCCCCCTGCGCACCCTTGCACACCCTTGCACACAGCCTCCCCGCCCCCGTCCTGCCCGCTTTCTGTCCCCTCCGTTCGTACCACTACCGCAAATTCCCAATATTGCAAAACTGCTTTGTGCTCATAATCAGCATCTTCTGCTACGCAAATTCCCAATGCCGAAATTTGCACAATTGCATTATATGCACTACCTTTGCACTCGAAAATGTTTCACTAAAATTACTCTGTGTATGAAAAAGTATTTTCTTATGATGCTTCTGTCGAGTTGTAGCATGGTGTTACTGGCTCAGTCATGGCAGACGGGTACAAATGTTATGTATGTTAATCCGACTTCCACCAAAGTCGGTATTGGTACGGCAACCCCGTTGGACTTATTGAATGTTGATGGGGGAACTTTGCGAATCGGTAAGACCTCTTCTGCCACCGATAGAGCGCTCAATCTCCTGAAGTTCGGTGATGGAAGCTATGTGCAAATAGGCGAATGGGAAGCAAATAATACATTGTCGTTTAAGGCAAGTAAGTATAGTTTTAATACCGGCTATTTGGGTGTAGGAGTCTCCAATCCGGAGTATAAGTTGGATGTGAATGGGAAGGTGAGACTTAAGACCGCTTATGCAGAAGATGGTTGGGGCTACAGTTATCTGTATTGGGATATCCATTCGCTTGTTATGGGTACTCCTCCCGGTCATCATGCCCATTGTGCAGTTGATTTAATGCCGGGTGGTGAAGACCTTAATAATGATACCTTGCTATCCCAGTTCCGTATGTATAGTGCTCCGAGTTCTACAAGCAAGATTATGCGTATATATCTTAACTCAGAGGGTGTTTGCTGGTTCAAGACACCGGGAAATTTTGGTATAGGGACCTCTAATCCTCAATACAAACTGGATGTGGTTGGTACGATACGTGCTCGCGAAATTATAGTAAATACCTCGGGAGCAGATTTCGTATTTGCAGACGGATATAAACTTCGTTCATTGAGAGAAGTGTCTTCCTATGTGAGTGAGAATAAGCATTTGCCGGATATTCCCTCGGCAAGTGAGATGCAGCAGAAAGGGATGGCAGTAAGCGACCTGCAAACCAAACTCTTGCAGAAAGTGGAAGAACTGACTCTATATATCATAGAGCAAGATGCCAAAATAGAAGCTCTACAACAACAAGTTGATAACCTTTCAAAATAGTATGCCATGAAAAACAGGATCTTTATCATGCGATGCTTGGTCGCAATTGTTTTATTCGCAGTAACTGCATGCTCTAACCAAAACATCCCGACTCCTGAAGAACCTCTTGTTAAAATGGGTATACATGTTGTGAAATTCGAATCTCCCGAGTATTTGGACTATGTGATTGCAGGTCGTTGCGATTATAAAGATAGTCTCTTTTCCATTCTTGGGTGTGGATTTACAGCGCAGGATCTATATATAGGTTCCTCTCCTTATATAGCATTATCGGATGATTATTACGCGATAGATTGGAAATGGGGATCTTTTATCTATGGTGCTTATTACCTGCTAAATATTAAATGGGAAGATGTTAAAGATAGACATCTGCAATGGACAGGGGATAAGGTAGTGTTGTCATCGGGGTTTATCAAAGAAATGCATGGAGGTACCTACGAAGAAATAGACCAATTCCTTAATATCGCTCCCCCTCCTGTAATGGATGAATCATCGTATTATCCACGCGAATACCTACGACCAGGATTGTCAAATCTGCCTCTTTCTTCATTTGCTGATTCCACACAGCAACGAATTATTGTTGAGACAAAGTACCAGGATAGCATACATGCTATATACGTGGAACGTATTTCTCGAATAATCGAAGAAGGACGAATGAAAGAACTAAAGAATTATACCGTCTTTTAATGAAAGGTGTGATAGTATGAGGAGACTTTTTTTAATCATAATTGGAATAGTAAATATTCTGCTGACTCATGCGCAATCTGTATCCAAAGAGATAGCGACTAAAGTGGCTATCCAATACATGGAAAATCACATCAGCGATGAAGCCCCTGTAAATTATGCGATGCTCTCTAAAGACAAAGGCATTAATACGGCATATACTCATATAATGTCTATTACAGGACGTGCACCATTGTATTTGATTCAATTGTCCGAGGGGTGGATACTGGTGGCAAGCGAATACATAGAAACACCCGTGTTAGCCTCTGCTAATTTCGGACAATTCCCGTCAGTTGAAGAGATGCCGGATGGTATGAAGTGGTTAATCTCTTACTATGAGGAAGGCATGCAATATATTCGGGATAGCGTACTGGAAAGATCCGAGATTCGCAGGACATGGGATACAATATATGAAAGTGCCAATTCGTCTAATAATAGAGCTACGAACCTTCCTGAAAGTTACGAGATCCCGAATATTAGCTCCATTAGGTGGAATCAAAGTGGAAATAATTCCGGTTATTGGCCTGATTGTAATAAGGTTTATGACAAATATTGTCCTACGTGGTACACTCCAACATTTTGTAATCATACGTATGCTGGTTGTACTGCTATAGCAATGAGCGTTGTGATGCGTTACTTTCAATGGCCTTATTCCGCAATAATCCCGGATGAAATTGATTCGTCAGCGCATATTTCAGGAACAAAGCATTTGGAAACGTATAGTTGGGAAAAAATGCCGTATGCAATCTATAATAATACAGATGAAGAAAATGCAAATGAGATTGCCGGTTTTTTGCGAGATTGTGGATATGCAAGCAAAATGAAATATGGTAGGGATGGTTCTGGTACCAGTCTGGACAATGCCAAAAATGCTTTGTTAAATAACTTCCATTATGCGGGCATAGGTTGTTATAGCAGGTGGTGGTTTATAGGCAATTGGATTAATAAGTTAAAATCCGAGATTGCCGCTAATCGGCCTGTCATATATGCAGGGTATAATGAAAATGGCGGACATGCTTTTGTCTTATATGGTTATACTGCTAGTAATAAGTTTAAAATAAATTGGGGTTGGGGCGGTTCCTATAATGGTGGAGAGTTTACTCTTGATTCCATCAAACCATACCCTCTCCATCCAGGATACCCGAACAGTCAAGAAGCTCTGTGGAATATAACGCCGAAATATCCAAATTGTGGTTCTTATATGGTTAGTTCAAGTGATGTCAATCAAACGAACTTTGAAATATATCGTGGTGGGAATATTACCTTACAAAATGTCACGATGCCAAGTGGTAAATCCGGTGTAATCTATTCTGGAGAAGGTGTTCGATTGACGAGTGGAGCCCATATTGCGTATGGCGCAAATGTGCGCATTGGTATTAAAAATATGCATTGTGACAATAGAGGTGAATCTATTGAGGAAGAAAATCTTCCCTCTTACCGGCATGTCAGAAAAGAACGGAATATCAAAAATCACGGGCTTGCTATTTCCCCCAATCCGGTCTCGGACGTATTGACCATAACTGCAGATTGCGATTTAGAATCGGCTACGATATATACGCTTGATGGGCAGTGCCTGCTACAGACAAATGAGAAGCAAATCAATGTCTCTCTATTTCCCGCCGGTATATACATACTTCGAGCCAAGACGCGTGATGGAGAATTCCTGCAAACAAAGTTTATTCATCAATGATTGAAATACGCACTTTATCGGTGAATCGTGTCGAATAGGATAGAAAACGATACCCAACAGTTCGAGTTGTGATGAGGAAAAATAGTAATAAAGCAATGAGAGATATACTGGCAAAATATCAGCAATTATTGTTTTTTGCATTGGTCGTATTCTGTTTGACCGCAAAATGCTTGATTTGGCACATGCAGTTCTTCGGGGATAAGATACTCCCCGTATTGGGCTGTTTATGCTCTTCTATATTACTGGCTTCAGGGATTTGGATTTCCAAACGTCGCCCTTGGTGGATTCTATTGCTGCTTTGGGCTGCGAATATATGGTTGTTTGCGAACTATGCGTATGAGCGCGCCTGGGGTAGAATCTTATCTATGGATATGATTCGAATGGCCGGTAATCTCCGTGGATTTGAGGATAGCGTACTTCTTTACTTCCAATCGGATATGTTATATTGGCTATTATTGCCGGATGTGTTATGCGCTATCGGTATTTTCCTATGGAAAAAGCAGGAACGGAGGCTTTGGACCGGATTCGGCGGTGTACTCGCATTATATATAATGTGTATTCCTATTCAGCAGATATACTATTTTGATAAGACCTATGAGCGCCGCGTCGGGTATAACAATAATGTAGGTCTTGCGCACTGGTGGCATATTTACGAACCCTTCTTTAGTCCTTATATATGGCCGAAGGAGGCGGCTTACGATGCCTTTATGTACCAAGTGCCACAAGATTGGGAACGCCCCTTCATAAGGCAATACGGAATCATTCATTTCGGGTCGGGGCTCATGGCTTTCGATAAACGCTACAGTGAGTTGGAACGAACCGTAATGGGTGAGTCTGTAGAACTGACCCCGGAGCAACAGGAACTCATCACTAAGTTGACGAATCCCTCAACGGACTTTACCCCGCAACGCAGCCTTGTGTTTATTTTGGTGGAGAGCCTGGAGAGTTGGGCGGTGGATTATCCGTTAGGAGACACTTATGTGATGCCGAATATGCATGATTTTATTCATTCGCATCATACTTTCTATGCATCTCAAATGCATTGCCAAGTATGTTATGGAGGATCGAGTGACGGACAACTGATGGCTATGACGGGGCTGCTTCCTGTGCGAAAAGGTGTGTCTGTCGCACTTTATGGAGACCAACCTTTCCCTAATTATGCGCATTATTTCCCGCAGTCGATGACCCTTAATCCATCGCCGGGCGTGTGGAAACAACCTATGGTTAATCCGAATTATGGAATCCAAATACTGGAGGAGAGTGATTCTATTCGGGATGATGCCGGCATCTTCAGACGGCTCAATACGGTTGATTTCTCCGAACCGACCTTTGTGTTGGCAATCACTGTCTCTTCACACGTCCCATACTCAAAAGCCAATGAGATAGACTTGGATTTGGATGCTGATATGCCGGAGACGATGGCAAAATACCTAAAGTGTCTCCATTATATGGATGAGCAATTGGGTACTTTCCTCAAGAGGTTGGATTTTGATTCGGCTCTTCAAAATGCAGATATCGTTATTACCGGCGATCATACCATTTTTTATGCACAGGATTGGAAAAAGATGCAGGAGTATGCGAAATCCAAAGGGATAGCATGCTTAGGTGACGGCGTGAATACAACGGCATTGATGATGTATTCCCCCCGATTTTCAAGGTCTATCCATATGGACGAGGCTACATTCCAAATGGATATTTATCCTTCCGTTATGCACATGATTGGATGCGAAGAACCGGAATGGAGAGGTGTTGGTTTAGATTTGTTGGGGACAACGCCGCGTTTATTGGATATGAATCAAGCTACCGAACTGAGCGACAAACTGATAAGGGGTAGATATACAACCACCTTGTGCGGGAAAAAGAATACACAGTCGCCCGAAAAAGATATATAATCCTTGCACATTTGCGTTTTTAGTTGTAACTTTGCACTCCGTTATGCGAACCGCTTGTCTGATACTATTGTCCTTGGCTCTGCTTGGCTGTACGCCACACCGGGCGCTCCGGACGCTGGCCGTGGCGGATAGCCTGCGGGCAGAGGGACAATCCTATGGCGATAGTATGGCTCTTGCACAGGCGGTGTCTGACCTCCGTACCTGTCGTCTCGTCTATCCGAACGACTATGCACGCGCCTGTTATCACTATGCCCGCTTGCTGACAGACCGGCAGGAGGAGCGCGCAGCCATGCAGCACTTCCTCCGCATCACCCGCCTCCGCAATATAGACCCCGTCCTCAGGGGAAGAGCCTATAGCAACATGGCGCGCATCGCCGGTCAACAGCATGACGAACGACTGGCTATCAGTCTGTACGAACAGAGTGCCCGCTCTTTCCTGAACGGGCGCGACACGCTTCTCTATGCCTACAGCCTGACCAATATAGCCTGGCAGTTGGGCTATCTGCAACGCCGCACAGAAGCGCTCCATTATGTCGATTCCGCCCTCAGCCTCGTGACGGACGACGGGCTTATACAGAAAGCCGCAGAGACACGCGCTGCAATCTGTTATTATGCACAAGACTACGACGCAGCCCTGTCTTATATGGCCTTGCCCGCATTCCCCGACAATGCCTACACCTGCCTGCTCAAGGCGCAGACCTGCTATGCCTCAGGCCGCAATGATTCAGCCACGCTATTTGCCAAGCAGGTGCCGGAGCGCACGCAGAACCCTTATTACCTGATAGATGCCTACTATATCCTCCTGCACGACTCGGCTTCCGCTACCCCGCAGGAACTGGCCTGCTGGAACGCTGCGCGCACACAGATGCTGTTGCTCTGCAACCGGACAGACATAGAGCATACCCAAGCATTGGATTTCTATCTCGGGAACCGTAAGAAAGCCCGCTGGCTCCTTTGTGGTGCTATAGTGTTGACTGTCATCGCCTTGTCTCTGTTCTTCACGTTCCTCTATTATCGGAGAAAAGGCCACCGAGTCGGGATGCTCGGCAAACTCCTCCATTCCATGCAGGCGGAGCGCATACATATTGAAAAGCAAATAGAGCGGGCGCGGCAGGACTATAGAACCGAATGCGAAAAACGCCTGGAGGAGACATGCCGGACGCTGCGCAAGACCGATAACTTCCGGCAGGACATGGCCTGGAGCAACTACGAACAGATGTGCCTCCGAGCCGACAACCGCTTGGACCACGTCATTACCTGCTTACGCCCCTTCCGACTCTCCCAGAAAGAGACCCGGCTGTGTGTACTGGTGCTTATCGGATTCAGTAATAGACAGATAGCCGACCTCCTCCCCTATGCCGAGAGCGGTATCGGCAAGTTCAAATATATGGTGGCACGTAAACTGGGAACGCCTACCAACGAGTTAAGAATGTTCCTCCTAAATATAGTTCTTTCCCAACAACGATGAACGACTCTTCTTATATCAACACATTCCCAAGGGCGCTGCGGATAGGCCTTATCCTTTTGACAATGACCATTCTCTTCGGATGCACAGGAGATGTCCTCGACTCGCCTGCTCCCAAAGACTCGCCCGACATAGGCAAGCCCCAACCTGCGACGCCCACTGACTATCGAAGCAGACATGACATTGAGACGCTTCGGATGGGTAGGTCTATGCCGAATCCTAAGGAGATAAATTTCCCGAACTCTCCCGAGATGACGCCTATACGTGACTCCATATTCTTAAAACAAATCCGCTGACTTCCGGGGCGTATCGACTGCTTGTCGGCGTTTTTTTCTCGTGTAAGGCAAATAAATTTGCATATTCCAACTTTTTTTATTACCTTTGTGCGCTAATTGTGTAATTTGCATTATTGTGCCCAAGGTAATCCGACATATGCTCCCGCTGACGCTGTTGCTGTGCATGGCGACAAGCATAGCCTGTGCCCAACCGCGGCAGTTCCATTGCGAAGTGGGGCTGCAGGGCGGATGCGGATACTATGTCGGTGATGCTACGCCCCACATCTTCATGAATGTACGCGAGGCTTACGGCGCCCATTTCCGCTATAAGTTCGACCAACGATGGGCTATCCAGGTCAAGGGACTCACCCAACGCCTAACGGGACCGATGCTCGACAACGGACGCGTGCTGGACACCTACTGGCAGACCCAAATGGTCAACCTCGACGCCATGGCCGAGTTCAACTTCTTCCGCTTCGGCGCTAAGGAGTACGACAAACGGGTCAAACCCCTCACACCCTATATCTTCCTCGGCGTCGGCTGCTCCCTCTACGGACGCGACATGCTCACACCGGGCTTCTATATCCCGCTGGGATTCGGACTCAAATGGAAATTCTCCCAACGCTTCGGACTTAATCTGGCATGGCAGCATAATGTCTATGTCGCTGATAACCTGGAGGGAGTGGATAATCTGAACAATACCTACAAACTCAATGGAAGCAATATTTTTAACTGCGATATCGCGGGACAACTCACGTTAGGCATAGTTTTTGAATTTGCTCCCGAGAAGAAGAACTGCAAATACTGCAACTGATGACATATAAAGAACAAATACAACCCGACCGGCTCCCGCGCCATATCGCTATCATCATGGATGGTAATGGCCGCTGGGCCAAACGCCAGGGACTGGCGCGCATGTTCGGACATAAACAGGGCGTACAGACCGTACATGACATCACCGAGGCCGCAGCCGAGGTGGGGGTTAAGTATCTGACTCTCTATACCTTCTCTACCGAGAACTGGAACCGACCCAAGGAGGAGGTGGATGCACTCATGACACTCCTGGTGGACACTGTCGTCAAGGAGACACCCACGCTCATGCGTAACAATGTCCGGCTGCTCACCATCGGAGACACCTCCCGGCTGCCACGCAAGACCTACGACATGTTCATGCAATGCATCGAGCAGACTGCCGCCAACACAGGACTCCGACTGGTCATAGCGCTCAGCTACTCAGCCCGTTGGGAGATAACGGAGGCCGCACGGACCATCGCACGGCGCGTGCACGACGGAGACCTCCGACCCGAGGATATCAGCGAACAACTGCTCTCCGAGAGCATGACCACACGAGACATACCCGATCCCGACCTGCTCATCCGCACCAGCGGAGAATACCGCATCAGCAACTTCCTCCTCTGGCAACTGGCCTATGCCGAACTCTACTTCACCGACCTGCTCTGGCCCGAGTTCAGCGTCGAGGAGTTCTACAAGGCTATCGTCGATTATCAACACCGTGAACGTAGATTTGGAAAAACCAGTGAACAGATTTCTTAATATATTGCTACTCACGCTGTTGGTGACCCTGCCGCTCCGTGCGCAGTTGGCGGACTCCCTCGCGACCGAGGTGCCCCCTCAGCCCTCGCCCGTCATCGAGTATTCTACCCAGCGCAACACCTACGAGATTGCCGGCATATCCGTCAGCGGAGCCGACTCCTATGAGGACTTCGTGCTCATCGGATTCTCAGGACTCGCCGTCGGTGACAAGATTGAAGTCCCCGGCGACCAGATAACCAAAGCCATCAAACGCTTCTGGAAACAAGGGCTCTTCTCCGACGTCAAGATTAAAGCCACACGCATCGAGGGGCAGAAGATATGGCTCGAGATTGCCCTCAAACAGCGCCCGCGCGTCTCCGAAGTGACCTATAACGGATTGAAGAAGAGTGAGAAAGAGGATGTCGAGGTCAAGGTCGGCATCAGCCGGGGAAGCCAGATGACACCCAACCTCGCTGACCGAGCACAGTCCGTCATACGCAAATACCTCGCCGAGAAAGGATTCCACAACGCCGTCGTCGAGGTGCTCCAGCGGGAAGACCATGACCACCCCGGATACGTCAAAGTGGCTATCAATGTGGACAAAAAGGTCAAAACAAAGGTCGGAAAGATATACATCACCGGCAACCAGGCCCTCACGCACACGCAGATAAACAAGGCGATGAAGAAGACCAACGATAACAATATCGTCAACCTCTTCCGTACCAAGAAGTTCGTCGCCGAGGAGTACGAGAACGACAAGCGCGCCGTCATCGAGAAGTACAACGAAATAGGCTACCGCGACGCACACATCGTCGCCGACAGCGTCGTCCCTAACCCCGAGGACTCCAACCGAGTGGATGTCTATATGACTATAGATGAGGGCGGTAAATACTACATCCGCTCTATCCGATGGGTCGGCAACACCGTCTATCCCTACGAGGCACTCGACGCCACACTCGGCATCAAGAAGGGCGACACCTACAACCTCAAGACCCTCAACGCCAGACTCCAATCCGACGACGACGCCGTCAGCAAACTCTATACCGACCGCGGATACCTCTTCTTCAATGTCGAACCTATCGAAGTCAAGGTCGAGAACGACTCCATCGACTTCGAGATGCGCATGTACGAAGGACGACCCGCTACCATCAACCGCATCAATATCGTCGGTAACACACGTGTCTATGAGCACGTTGTGCGGCGCGAACTATACACCAAACCCGGACAACTCTACTCCCAGTCCGACATCATGCGCTCCCTCCGCGAACTCGCACAGATGGGACACTTCGACCAGGAGAAACTCGTCCCCGACATCCAGCCCAACCCCGAGGAGGGGACAGTGGACATCACCTACCAACTCGAGACCAAGTCCAGCGACCAGATTGAGTTCTCACTCGGCTGGGGCGCCACAGGACTCGTCGGACGACTCGGACTCAAATTCACGAACTTCGCCATACAGAACCTCTTCAACAAGAAGTCCTACCGCATCGTGCCCCAGGGCGAAGGACAGACCTTCTCCATCAACGCCCAGACCAACGGCGTCTATTACACCTCCGCCAGCCTATCCTTCCTTGAGCCGTGGCTCGGCGGTAAGCGCCCTAACTCACTTAGCGCCAGTATCTTCTTCGCCTCGCAGACCGGCTACTCCAACCGCTACTACCAGGCCTACCAGAACCTCTATAACACCTATTCCAACTACTATTACTATTCCGGCAACTCCGACTACTATCAGCAGCTCCAGAACTCTGAGGCGGACCCCGATAAGTACCTCCGCACCTTCGGCGTGAGTCTCGGCTATGGTAAGCGGCTCCGCTGGCCCGACGACTATTTCCAGTTCTACGGCGAACTGAGCTACCAGATGTACATGATGAAGGACTGGCCCTATCTGCTCATCGCCAACGGCACCAGCCACAACTTTGCCATCAACCTCCAGCTGTCCCGCTCCAGTATCGACAACCCTATCTATACACGCCGCGGCTCGCAGTTCCTCCTCGGACTCAAGATTACACCGCCGTACTCCCTCATGACAGGACTCGACTACTCACAAATGACTCAGTCCGAACGATATAACCTCATCGAGTACCATAAGTGGAAATTCTCCGGCAAGGTCTTTACGCCACTCACACGCGACTCCAAACTCGTCCTCATGACCCGAGCCGAGTTCGGCTATCTCGGACACTATAACAAGTACTGCAAATCCCCCTTCGAGTCCTTCTATATGGGTGGCGACGGTATGTCCGGATACTCCAGCTACTCAACCGATTACGTCGGTATGCGCGGATACTCCTCCGGCTCGCTCACGCCCTACGACCCCACCACCGGACGTAACATGGGATATGTCTATGACAAGTTCACGCTCGAATTGCGATACCCCGTATCACTCGAGCAGAACGCTACCATATGGCTCCTCGGATTCCTCGAGGCAGGTAACTGCTTCGCCGACATCTCCGACTTTAACCCCTTCGACCTCAAACGCTCCGCAGGAGTCGGCGTACGAATCTTCCTGCCTATGTTCGGCCTGATGGGTATAGACTGGGGATGGGGATTCGACGAGATAAACGGCTCACGACAGTACAGCGGCAGCCAGTTCCACTTCGTCCTCGGACAGGAACTCTAACCGCACTCTTAGGGGCAATTAGACCCGCATGGCACCCGAAAAAGAACTTGAGTTTACGAAAGTTGTTTTTCGGAGAGCGGAGGCCCCGAGCACCTAATGCCGCTTTGCGGCAGTCCGTGTGCGAGGGAACCGAACGCGACTCGCCCGCGAATCGCCACGAAGAGGCGACCAAACCCGTACCGTTCCCGACGGATCTCCGACGGATCTCCGACGGATCTCGGAACCAAACCCGTACCGGAGCCGACGGTCGAGAGGTGCCCTAAACAACTCTAAACAACTTTAAACAACTTTAAACAACTCTAAACAACTTTAAACAACTTTAAACAACTTTAAACCACTTAAAACAACTACACGAATGAAAAAACTTTGTCAAATAACCCTCCTCGCGCTCTGCCTCCTCATGGCACCATGCGCCTCCTTCGCCAAAGACCAAACCGTCGCATACATCGACATGGCATATATCCTCAAGAACCTCCCCCAGTACGAGACCGCTAACGACCAACTCTCCATGATTAGCCGCCGCTGGCAGAAGGAGATTGACGCCCTCCAGCAGGAGGCACGCGTACTGGCTACCAACTACCAGACCGAGCAAATCTTCCTCTCCGAGGACATGAAAGCACGGCGGGAGCAGGAAATCGTCGCCAAAGAGCAGGAGGTACTCGAACTCAAACGACGCTACTTCGGACAGGACGGAGAACTCTACAAGAAACGTGAGGCACTCATCAAACCCATTCAGGATGAGATATATGCTGCTATCCAGGAACTTGCCACAGAGAAACATATCGACGTCGTACGCGACCGCTCCGCCGACCCCGCACTCATCTATATGTCCTCCAAACTCGATATCTCCGACCAAGTCCTGCAAAAACTCGGCGCCAAATAACATTGGCACGATAATTGCACTACCATTTAAGAACCCACACACCCGCCTGGGACGCGGGCGGCTCGCCCGCGATAAAAATAGTAAACAACTTTAAGCAACTTTAAACAACTTTAAACAATTTCAAACAATTTCAAACAATTTCAAACTACTTGAAACAACTTTAAACAACTTGCACAATAATGAAAAAACTTCTTTTCACCCTCGCGCTGCTGCTCCCGATGATGCTCAGCGCACAGAAAATCGGACACATCAACACGCAGGAACTCTTCGCAGCCATGCCCGAAGTAGCCAGGGTCCGCGCGCAGATGGACACCATCCAGTCGCAGTACGAGACCACGCTCCTCTCCATGCAGGAGGAGTTCCAACGTAAGTATCAGGACTACCAGCAGAATGCCGCCACCATGCCCGATGCCGTCAAGAGCATCCGTGAGCAGGAACTCCAGGAGATGCAACAGCGCATCCAGACCTTCCTCCAGACCGCGGAGCAGGATATCCAGAAGAAACAGCAGGAACTCCTTGTACCCGTGCATGAGAAAATGACCAAGGCTATCCAGACCGTCGGTGCTAAGCAAGGCTTCACCTACGTCTTCGACTCTGCTGCTATGGTCTATATCGCACCCGATGCCACCAACCTCATGTCCGAGGTCAAGAAAGAACTGAAGATACAATAACTCACATATCTCATGGCTGATAACTGGCTTGAGAAACACTTCGACGAGTACGAGCGACGCCGCCGCCAATGGCAGCGCCGCTCGCCCGGTAACAATACCTCTCGGGAACAACAAAACCCTTGGAGCGACTAACCGCCAATAGCCCCCACCCGGGACGCGGGCATATTTGACTAAATCCTTATCCCATTATGACAACTCTTCGCGACAAAGCCTGGGCACGCTGGACCGCCTTGCTACTGCTGGCGCTCGGCATGTTCTGTAGCTACATCTTCATGGACATCCTCTCTCCCATCAAGGACCTCATGCAGTCCGAACGCGGATGGGACTCCACGGCCTTCGGCACCATGGAAGGAGCCGAGACCTTCCTCAATGTGTTCATCTTCTTCCTCATCTTCGCCGGCATCATCCTCGATAAGATGGGCGTCCGCTTCACGGCCGTCCTCTCGGGAGGGGTCATGCTCGTCGGAGCACTCATCAAGTACTACGCCATCAGCAACGCCTTCAGCGGCAGCGCCCTGGAGGAGTGGTTCACGGCTAACCTCAACTATATCCCCCTCTTTGACGAACTGGGCGTCTCTCCCTTCTACCGCGGCATGCCCGCCTCGGCCAAGTGCGCCGCCGTCGGCTTCATGATCTTCGGCTGCGGCTGTGAGATGGCCGGCATCACCGTCTCCCGCGGTATCGTCAAGTGGTTCAAGGGACGCGAGACCGCTCTCGCGATGGGCTCCGAGATGGCACTCGCACGCCTCGGCGTCGCCACCTGCATGATCTTCTCGCCCTTCTTCGCACGACTCGGCGGACACGTGGATGTCTCCCGCTCCGTCGCCTTCGGCGTCGTGCTCATGTGCATCGCACTCCTTATGTTCGTCGTCTATTTCTTTATGGACAAGCGCCTGGATGCCCAGACCGGCGAGGCGGAGGAGAAAGACGACCCCTTCAAGATATCCGATATCGGACAGATACTCAGCAGCGGAGGCTTCTGGCTCGTCGCCCTCCTCTGCGTGCTCTACTATAGCGCTATCTTCCCCTTCCAGAAGTATGCGGTCAATATGCTGCAGTGCAACCTCACCCTCACGCCCGGAAAGGGCTTCTGGGCAGGCAATAGCGTCACGCTCGTGCAGTACGGGCTCATGTTGTTCGTCGCTGTAGCCTCCTTCACTAGTAACTTCTCCAAGGATAAGGCGGCCAAGATTATCCTCATGACGCTGGCCGTCATGGCTCTCATTATCTATTGCTATATGGGCTACATGCGCGGCACGGCAGAGACTATCTTCGCCGTCTTCCCGCTGTTGGCTGTGGCTATCACGCCCATCCTCGGCAACTATGTGGACCATAAGGGCAAAGCCGCTACCATGCTCATGCTCGGCTCCCTGCTCCTCATCCTCTGCCACCTCACCTTCGCCTTCGTCCTGCCCCAGTTCCGTGGCAACGCCGTAGGCGGTACGGTCGTAGCCTATGTCACTATCCTGGTGCTCGGCGCCAGCTTCTCCCTCGTGCCCGCGGCCCTCTGGCCCTCCGTGCCCAAACTGGTGGACGAGAAGATTATCGGCTCGGCCTATGCCCTCATCTTCTGGATACAGAATATCGGCCTGTGGCTCTTCCCCCTGCTGATAGGCAAGGTGCTGGACAAGACCAACCCCGGCGTCACCGACCCCGTCGCGCTCAACTATACTTGGGCGCTGGTCATGCTCGCCTGCCTCGGCGTGGCGGCCTTCGCTATCGGCTTTGTGCTCAAGGTGGTGGACCGCAAGAAGCACCTCGGCCTTGAGGAACCGAACATCAAGGAATAATAGTCGAAAGTCGAAAGCCAAGACTCGAAAGCAATATGAGTATGAACTGGGATTTCTTGATAGCCGGTCGGGAGCAAATCACCGTGACTACAGACAGCCGCAAGGTCACCCCCGGATGCGTGTTCGTCGCGCTGCGGGGGGAGCACTTCGACGGCAATCAGTTCGTGGAGCAGGCCCGTCGTGACGGTGCCGCCTACGTCATCAGTGGTGATGACGCGCTGGCGCAGCTGCAGGACCTGGCCCGCGCATGGCGGCGGCAATGGGCGGGGACCGTCATCGGCATCACCGGCACCAACGGCAAGACAACCACCAAGGAACTGACGGCCGCTGTGCTCTCAACCAAGTACAACGTGCTCTATACGCAGGGGAACCTGAATAACCAGTTGGGTGTGCCTCTGACGCTCCTGCGTCTGGAGAAACAGCACGAACTGGCTATCATTGAGATGGGGGCCAGCCACCCCGGCGACATACGTGAGTTGGTGGATATAGCGGAGCCGGACTGCGGCCTCATCACCAATGTGGGGCGCGCCCACCTGCAGGGCTTCGGCTCGTTCGAGGGCGTGATGCGCACCAAGGCGGAGCTGTACGACTACCTGCGTGCACACGGGGGCTACTGCTTCCGCAACACGGACAACCCCTATCTGGCGCAAATGGCCGGAGACCTGAAGACCGTCGCCTACCATACGGGCCTGATGCCCGAGGGAACGCACTTGGTGGGCGCATATAACAGCGAGAATATCCAAGCGGCCCTGTGCGTGGGCGAGGCGTTCGGTGTGAGCCGTGAGGACGGTCTGGCCGCCGTGCGTGCCTACGTGCCGAGCAACAACCGTTCGCAACTGCTGCAGACTGCGCATAACACGCTGGTAGTGGACGCCTACAATGCCAATCCGACCAGCATGCAGGCCGCCATCAATGCCTTCGCGGGCGACACCTATATCTTGGGTGCCATGCGGGAACTGGGCGAGTACAGCCATACGGAGCACCAGAATATCGTCAACATGCTGCTGGAACGCAAGGCGGACACGGTACTGCTGGTGGGAGGCGAGTGGAAAGAGACGACTGCGCCCTATCCGGTCTTTGACGATGCACAGGCGTTGCAGACATATCTGGAGCAACATCCCGTCCGCGGGAGCCGCGTGCTGCTAAAGGGCTCGCATAGTGTAGGTTTGGAGAATATAGTACCTTTGTTATGAATAAGAATAGAACAATACTGATTGTTGTCATTGCCGTGCTGGTGGTGGTTATCGTGCTGCTGGCCGGGATGTCATGGCACCAGCATACTGCGATGTCGGAGATGGTCGAACAGATGGAGTGGGAGAAAGAGCAGTTGGAGAACGAGTACGAGGACCTGGCCATCCAGTTCGACGGTTATCAGGACATGAATATCCGCAATGACTCGCTGCAGGACCAACTGAATCGCGAGCAGCAACGCGTGCGTGACCTGCTGGAAGAGCTGCGTGTGACCAAGGTGACCAACGCGCGCCGTATAGCCGAGTTGAAGAAAGAGTTGGCGACGGTGCGTGCCGTGTTGGCGGATTATGTGGTGCAGATTGACTCGCTCAACCGCACGAATGAGCGTCTGACGGCGGAGAACACGCAGTACCGTCAGCAATATACCGAGGTGGCGCAGGTGGCGCAGCAGTTGCAGGAAGAGAAGACGCAACTGACGGAGGTGGTGACGCGTGCCGCGATGCTGGAAGTGACTGACTTCACGGTCGTGATGCTCAACAAGAACGACCGCAAGACCCGTATGCTCTCGCATGCGGCCAAGTTGCAGTTCGACTATACGATAGCCAAGAATATCACGACCGAGCCGGGTATGAAGCAGGTGTATCTGCGTCTGGTGACCCCTGAGGGTGAACTGCTTAGCACGGATACGGCGCATGTGTTCGGCTACGAAGACAGTCATATCGGCTACTCGCTGATGCAGGAGCTGGAGTACGGCGGCGGGGAGACGCCCGGCACGCTGTACTGGCGCATGCAGGGCGGCGAGCAGAAAGGTATCTACAACGCCGACTTCTTCATAGACGGCAGTCTGGTCGGCTCTTTCCCGTTTGAACTTAAGTAATCGCAGTGTGATGCTTCTCCTGGGTCCTTGTGCAGCAGAGAGCCGCGAACAAGTGTTGGCGACGGCCGAGCAGTTAGTGGGTCAGTTGCCTGCCGGGAGGGCGTTTGTCTATCGTGCCGGTGCGTGGAAGCCGCGTACCAGCCCCGGGACCTTCCAAGGCGCAGGCGCCGTGGCATTGCCCTGGTTGGGCGAGGTGCGCGCCCGTTTCGGCGTGCCCGTAGCTACGGAAGTGGCCACGGAGGAGCATGTGCGGATGGCTCTGGAGGCGGGGATAGACTACCTGTGGATAGGTGCGCGCACGTCGGCCAATCCTATATTGGTGCAGTTGCTGGCGGACGCGTTGACCACGGCCCCGCAGAAGCCGCAGGGCGTGCTGGTGAAGAATCCGGTGAACGACGACTGGCGGCTGTGGGAGGGTAATATCCGTCGCTGTCAGGCGTCGGGTGTGCCTGTCATGGCGGTGCATCGCGGTTGCGGTCATGAGCCGCACTGGGAGATGGCCTATCGGCTACGGCAGACGATGCCGGAGGTGCCGCTGCTGCTGGACCCGAGCCATATGGCCGGTAAGACGGCGGGCATAGCCCCTTTAGTGGTCGTGGCGGAGAGGTTGCAGTATGCGGGACTGATGGTGGAGGTGCACTGCCGGCCAGCGGAGGCACTGTCGGATGCGGAGCAACAACTGACTCCGGCTGAGGCGGTTGCGTTGCTTGCAGGAAGCGGAACCGAGGCGGCTGAGGAGTCGCAGACTCTGGCGTGGCTGCGGCAGATGATTGACGAGGAAGACGAGCGGCTGTGGCATGTGCTGCTGCGGCGTATGGATATTGTGCGGGAGATAGGCGAGTACAAACGGGCGGAGGGAATGGCCGTGTTGCAACCGGAACGGTATGAGGCTATCGTGCGCCGCCGAGAGGAGTGGGCAAGGGAGCATGGGCTATCGGACGAGGCCGTGCATACGATACTGGACGCCATCCACCGTGAGGCGTGCCGCGTGCAGCAGTAACATACTGATGCTCTACGAATTACCTATGAATCACCTATGAATCACCTAAGAATCACTAAAGAATCACCTAAGATTGGTGCGGGTTCGCTCGCGGAAAGATACAGAATAACAGGATATTATAAAGTGACAAATAAGCAATGGGAAAGCGATTTTACATAGAGACTTACGGCTGTCAGATGAATGTGGCTGACAGTGAGGTCGTTGCGGCAGTGATGGAGACGACGGGCGCGACGCTGGCGGAACGTGCAGACGAGGCGGATGTCATCCTGCTGAACACATGTTCGATACGTGACAATGCCGAGCAGCGTGTGACGCATCGTCTGGAAGAGATACAGGCCCTTCGGCGCAAGCAGGAGAAGAAGGCGCTGATTGGCGTCATCGGCTGCATGGCAGAGCGTATGGGGCAGGAGTTGGTCGATACGTACCACGTTGATTTTGTGGCGGGTCCGGACGCTTATATGGATATCCCGAACCTGGTGGCTCAGGCGGAAATGGGGCATAAGGCTATCAATATCCAACTGAGCACGACAGAGACCTACCGCGACGTGATGCCTGCCCGTATCGGCAAGACAATCAGTGGTTTCGTGAGCATCATGCGCGGTTGTAACAATTTCTGCTCCTACTGCGTGGTGCCTTACACCCGCGGTCGTGAGCGCAGCCGTGATACGGAGAGTATATTGAACGAGGTGCGCGACCTTTGGGCGCGTGGTTATAAGGAGGTTACGCTGCTCGGGCAGAACGTGAACTCATATAAGTTCGTGCGTGAAGACGGCGTGACGGTCGATTTCGCGGACCTGCTGGAGCAGGTGGCGGAGGCGGTGCCGGAGATGCGTGTGCGCTTCACGACGAGCCATCCTAAGGATATGTCGGACAAGACGTTAGAGGCGATTGCCCGTCACAAGAACCTGTGCAAGTTCATCCACCTGCCGGTGCAGTCCGGTTCGGACAGGATACTGAAACTGATGAACCGTAAGTACACGCGTGCGTGGTACCTGGACCGTATCGCGGCCATTCGGCGCATACTGCCGGAAGCGACGATAGGGACCGATGTGTTCTGCGGCTTCCACAGCGAGACACTCGAGGACCATGCGGAGACGCTGAGCCTGATGCGCGAGGTGGGTTTTGACACGGCGTTCATGTTCAAGTACAGCGAGCGCCCGGGCACGTATGCAAGCAAGCATCTGCCGGACGACATCAGCGAGGAGGAGAAAGTGCGCCGCCTGAACGAGATAATCGCCTTGCAGACCGAACTGAGCCTACAGAGCAACCTGCGCGAAGTGGGCAAGACGGTAGAGGTGCTGGTGGAGGGGTACAGCAAGCGCAGTCGCGAGGACATGTACGGCAGGACATCGCAGTACAAGACGGTGGTCTTCCCCCGCGAGGGACGTCATATCGGCGAACTGGTGGAGGTGGTCGTGACGGAGGCCACGGCGGCAACGCTGAAAGGGCATATTGCGGGGTGAATCACTCCGCTTAATTTACCATTTGGTCATTTACCATGTACCATTTATGTACCATTGGGTTATTTAGCTATTTATGCATAGTTGACTAAATGGTTCAATAACTCAATAAATGCCCAAATGGTACATGCCCAAATGGTACATGCTCAGATGCTCCACTCGAATCCGTCCTTCGTGTCTTTTATTTGAAAACCGAGTGCGGTGAGGTTGTTGCGTATGCGGTCGCTGGTGGCGAAGTCGCGGTTGCGCTTGGCTTCCAGTCTCATATTGAGCAACATATCGACTGCTCCGTGGTAGGCTTCGGTGTGGTTGTTTTGCCCCTCACTTTCCTCAAACTGCAGTCCGAGTATATCTACGGCGAAGGTGCGCCATGCCTTGCGCAGGGTAGCCAGTTCGTCGGGGCTGAGCGTGGCCTTGCCGTCCCAGACGGTGTTGATGGTCTTGGCCGAGTCGAACAGCGCGGAGACGACCATCGGGCTGTTCAGGTCGTCGTCCATGGCCTCGGTGCAGCGGGTATAGAGTTCGTTGTCAGCGGCTTGTTCGGGCGCTCCGGCGCGTTCGCAGAGTTTGAGCAGGCGCATGTAGGCCTCCTGGAGACGGGTGAATCCTTTCTCGGCGGCCTCGAGTGCTTCGCTGCTGAAATCGACGGTGGAGCGGTAGTGGGCCATGAGGATGAACAGGCGGATAGTCATCGGCGAGAAGGGCTTGGTGAGCAGCGGATGCTTGCCCGTGAAGAACTGCTCGAGGGTGATGAAGTTGTTGTAGGACTTGCCCATCTTCTTGCCGGCGATGGTAATCATGTTGTTGTGCATCCAGTAGTGGACGGTGTCGTGTCCGAGTGCGGCGCACGACTGTGCTATCTCGGCCTCGTGGTGGGGGAACATGAGGTCGAGTCCGCCGCCGTGGATGTCAAACTGCTCGCCGAGGTACTTGGTGCCCATGGCAGAGCACTCCATGTGCCATCCGGGGAAGCCTTCGGACCAGGGGCTCGGCCAGTGCATGATATGCTCGGGGGACGCCTTCTTCCACAGGGCGAAGTCGTAGGGGTGGCGCTTCTCGGCCTGCCCGTCCAATTCGCGGGTCTCGGCGATGATATCCTGGAGGTTACGGCCGGAGAGCTTGCCGTAGGGGAAGTCCTTGGCATATTTCTCGACGTCCATATAGACGCTGCCGTTGGAGATGTAGGCGTAGCCGTGGTCGAGGATGCGTTGTACGAAGGCAATCTGCTCGATGATGTGTCCGCTGGCATGCGGTTCGATGCTGGGGGGCAGGACGTTGAGGGCCGCCATGTCGCGGTGGTAGCGGTTGGTGTAGTACTGCACTACCTCCATCGGCTCCAGTTGCTCGAGCCGTGCTTTCTTGGCTATCTTGTCCTCCCCCTCGTCGGCATCGTGTTCGAGGTGTCCGACATCGGTGATGTTACGCACGTAGCGCACCTTGTAGCCGAGGTGGAGCAGGTAGCGATAGAGCAGGTCGAACGTGATAGCGGGCCGTGCGTGCCCCAGGTGAGCGTCGCCATAGACGGTCGGACCGCAGACATACATGCCGACGCGCCCCTCGTGGAGAGGGCGGAAGACTTCCTTGCGGTGGGAGAGGGTGTTGTAGATTTCCAACATAATATCTGTTACTGTTTTGCGCGCAAAGGTACAAAAAATAGCGGATATGTGCAAGTATAAATACCAATATTTGGGTATTTATGTTCGTTTTTGTGCAAAAAGTGCAAAAAGTGCAAAAAGTGCAACGCGTTTTTCGCATAATTGGGGCAAACCGCCCCGGCGCTTCGTTAGTGGTTCTTAGAGATTCATAGTGGTTCTTAGTCGTTCGCCGAGGCTCGTCGTTCTATAGGCGAAGAGAGACACCGAGCGCGGCATCCTGTCGGGAATGCCGCGCTTGAGGTATCAGGGGAAGAGGATTTACTTGACTTGCTGCCCCTGGAGGGTGTAGGTCTTGTCCCCGCGGAGGATATAAATCTGACCGTCACGGAGAATCTTCTGTGCCTTCGTATATTGTACATTGTCACTTTGTACATTCTCTATTGCCTCCGAGTCGTCGCCTTCATACGTGCCTTGGGTAATGAATGTTTGCTCTGAACCGTAGTAATTTCTTCAATTTCAGAAATACTATTAGGAACCTCAATCGCACTTAAACTACTGCAACCATTGAAAGCACTACTTCCTATACTTGTGACGCTATTAGGTATATTAATAGAGGTTAAACCGCTACAACCAGAAAAAGCAGAATTCCAAATACGTGTGACGCTGTTTGGAATAGTTATAGAACTCAGGCCGGTGCAACCATAGAAAGCATTAGCCCCAATGCTTGTGACGCTGTAAGTGGTGGAATTGAACTCTACTGTTTCAGGAATAATGGCGATGATTAGGCCGGAATTATTATCTCTTGTTTCTTCCGAAAGTACTTGTTGTTGATAAGTCACTTCTGCCGTTAGGCTTGTGGCATTGAGATTGTAGTACAAATCGCCGATTTGCACTCTTTCTGCGTGCATCATTCCGATGTTTGTCATAATGACAAAAAGGAGTGTAAGTAGTCGTTTACTCATAGTTAAAACCCTGAATTTGTGTCGGGCGCAACTTTTAATCGTTAATAAATTATGTTGATTTTGCTTATAATTGGTTTGGCTATTCATATAGATAATGCAGGGGCGGAAACGACTGCTTTGCTGTAATTCATCTTTCGAAAGACGAAAAACAATACCAAAATCGTCTTTTTAAGGACGAAAATCTGCATGATCCAAATCTTTTTTGTATTTTGCAGCAAACTTTCTGGATAGCAATATGCATACAAAATTAAAAGCGTGAAGTCCGTCTGTTCTTCACGCTCAATGAGGGCTTCGCAATCCCTGTACACAGTAGAAAAACAACCGAAGTCCACGCTCGATATGTACAACCCGCCCGCCCAACAAGCGAGCGTGGATAGAATATACATACCCACGGGACATTCATTGTTATTGTCACGACTGTGTACGAATGTTGCGAAGATTCCATTGAGTCGCGAGCAACGTCAATAAACGCCTTTATATGTCACCGCTTTTTTTACGCTGTCGGTGCCAGTGCTCCTGTTTAACGTCTGGGAGTGACGTGCCTTTTCCTCTTACTTAAGTAGTGTGTCCGGGTCGAGGTTGTTGCGCTCGATGTCGCGGAAGTAGCGGTAGGTGCCGACCTTGAGTTCGTCGCAGGCGGCGTCGTCGCAGACGATGATGCCGTGCTGGTGCATCTGCAGCGCGGAGATGGTCCACATGTGGCTAATGGGTTCTTCGATAGCATGTTGCAGCGCGCGTGCCTTGTTGTGGCCATTGACCATGATGAGCACTTCCTGTGCGTCCATGACGGTGCCGACGCCCACGGTGAGTGCGGTCTTGGGGACCTTGTTCACATCGTTGTCGAAGAAGCGGCTGTTGGCGATGATGGTGTCTGTCGTCAGCTCTTTCTTGCGTGTGCGGCTGGTCAGCGATGACCCGGGCTCGTTGAAGGCGATATGTCCGTCGGGGCCGATGCCGCCGAGGAAGAGGTGGATACCGCCGAACTGCTTGATCTTGGCCTCATAGCGGGCACACTCGGCCGCCAGGTCGGGGGCATTGCCGTTCAGGATATTGACGTTCTCCTTGCGGATGTCGATGTGGCTGAAGAAGTTGTTCCACATGAAGCTATGGTAGCTCTCGGGGTGTTCCTCGGGAATGCCTACATACTCGTCCATGTTGAATGTCACTACGTTACGGAAGCTGACCTTGCCGGCCTTGTAGAGTTCGATAAGGGCTTTATACATACCCAGCGGCGACGAGCCGGTCGGCAGACCCAGCACGAAGGGGTTGCTCTCTTTGGGTGCAAAAGCGTTAATCTTGCTTGCTACATAGTTGGCTGCCCACTGACTGAGCAGGTCATAAGTCGGTTGAATGATAACTCTCATAAATATGTTGTTTGAAATGGTTTAAGATTGTTCAAAATTGTTCAAAATTGTTTAAGATTGTTTGAGATTGTTTAAGATGGTTCAAAATGGTTTAAGATTGTTTGAAATGGTTCAAAATCGCTGCATAACATTATTCTGCGACAGGAGATTTGTATTTATTGCCTTTAAGGTCCGTACTCTTGAGAGCATGTATGAAATTGTTTAGTTTAACGCTTATATTCTTTGCCTTATACACTAATGTGTCAAATTCTTCTTTGGAAATATAACCCACATCAGAGGCTCGAAACAATTGGCTTATGACTTCTGTAGTTGAGCCACGAGCGATATACAAGAATTGGATATATTCTTTATTCCCTTCTCTGCCATATCCTTCTGCAATATTATCCATAATTGAGCCGGCAGCAGCTTTGATTTGAGAAGCGAACCGATAGTCTTGTGTAAATTGTGGATGCCGTGTGATAGTATAAATATCTTTCGCTAAATCTCGTGCCAACTGCCATACTTGTATATCTTCCAACTGTTGGATAGTCGCCATTTTGAACAATTTTGAACGATTCTAAACGATTTTACTCTCTCTTCAGGACGACGGCGGAGCGGGCGGGGAGGTAGAGGCGGAGCCAGCCTTTGACCTTGCCGGATGCGGGGTCGGGGTCGGCATAGAGGGGGTCGTGCTCGGTGAAGTGCTCCACGCTGTCGTCGCTCAGTCCAAAGCCGGCGAACTCGCGCGCGTCTGTATTGAGGACTACGCGGTACTTGCCCTCGGGGGCGAGAATGCCGTAGTCAGAGAATGATTTTTGACCGTTCCAGTTGAAGACGAACACCAAGTCTCCGCGGCTGTAGGCCACGACTTGGTCTCCCTCGTTGTCCCAGAGCTTGTATATCCAGGGTAGGTGTCCGCCGATGCGGTCGTGTACCTGGTGTATCTCCTGTCGCAGCAGGTGGACCATCGCCTCGTCAAAGCGGTTGAGGTCGGCGAAGTAGAAGTTCGGGTTATCGACCAGCGACCACTGGCGGCGGGCGTATTTATAGCTCCAGCCGTTGCCCTCGCGCGGGAAATCAATCCACTCCGGATGTCCGAACTCATTGCCCATGAAGGTCAGGTATCCGCCGTTGATGGTGGAGGCTGTGATGAGTCGTATCATCTTATGCAGCGCGATGCCTCGGTCCACCATGTAGGTGCTGTGTCCGTGCTCGAAGTGCCAATACATGTCGGCGTCTATGAGTCTGAAGATGATGGTCTTGTCGCCGACGAGTGCTTGGTCGTGACTCTCGGCGTAGCTGATGGTCCGCTCGTCTTGGCGGCGGTTAGTCATCTCGTAGTAGATATGTCCGGCTTTCCAGTCCTCGTCCTTGACCTCCTTGATGTACTTAATCCAGAAGTCGGGAATGCCCATGGCGAGTCGGTAGTCGAAGCCCATGCCGCCGTCGGCTATGGGGCAGGCGAGGCCGGGCATGCCTGACATCTCCTCGGCGATGGTGATAGCATGGTTCTTGACCTGATGTATCAGTTTGTTAGCCAGCGTGAGGTAGCATATGGCATCCCCGTCGGCGTTGGGACTGTAGTAGGAGTCGTAGCCGTTGAAGTCCTCGCCCAAGCCGTGACTGCGGTATATCATACTGGTCACGCCGTCAAAGCGGAAGCCGTCGAAGTCGTACACATCGAGCCAGAACTTACAGTTACTCAATAGGAAATGCAGTACCTCGGGTTTCTCGTAGTTGAAGCAGAGGCTGTCCCATGCGGGGTGTTCGCGTCGTGCGCCGTCGTGGAAATACTGGTAGGGTGTGCCGTCGAAGTTGCCCAGTCCCTCGCGTTCGTTCTTGACCGCATGCGAGTGGACCAGGTCCATGATTACGGCCATTCCTCGCTTGTGTGCGTCGTCGATGAGTGCACGCAGTTCCTCGGGTGTGCCGAAGCGTGAGGAGGCGGCAAAGAAGTTGGAGACATGGTAGCCGAAGGAGCCGTAGTAGGGGTGCTCCTGTATGGCCATAATCTGCAGGCAGTTATAGCCGAGTGATGCGATGCGTGGCAGCACGTCTCGGCGGAACTCCTCGTAGGAGTTGACTTTCTCCTGTTCGGAGGACATGCCTATATGGCATTCGTAGATGAAGAGCGGTTCGCCCTGTTTAGGTCCGCGGTAGCTGCGGCGTTTGGGTGCCGCGAACGACTCGTCCCACACCTGTGCGGAGAAGATTTTGCTCTGTTCGTCCTGTACCACGCGCATGGCATAGCTCGGGATGCGTTCTCCCCAGCCGCCGTTCCACTCCACCAAGAGTTTGTACAGCTGCTCTTTGTGCAGGGCGTTGTCCGGCAGGCGGAGTTCCCATACGCCGTTCTGCAGCGGCTGCATGCGGTAGCGCTCGTCTTTCTGCCAGCCGTTGGCATCGCCTAAGAGGTAGATAGCCGTGGCATTAGGCGCCCACTCGCGCAGTACCCATCCGTCGGCGGTGCGGTGCAGGCCGAAATAGAGGTAGCCCGTTGCCCAGTCGGACAGTTTCTGTCCGCCGGTTATCTCCTGCTCCTTGCGCAGCGCATAGTCATAACGCCCTTGTATAGCAGCCTCGAAGGGCTGTAGGTACGGGTCCGATTGAATCAGTCGGAGAGTCTTCTTTCTCATAGTTTGTGTGTTTTTATGGTGATATTGAGCAGGCTGTTACTGCACTTTCGCTTTCACGATAATCTTCCGGTACTCTTTTCCCGGGGCGATACCCGGCTGGTGTGCGTCGCCGGGGAAGAAGACGGCGAAATGGCCGGCGGGGACCACGAACTTGGCCGAGGCTTTGTCGCCGTAGAACTCCACGTCCTTACCCTCGTCGTATTCCTGGGTCACGTCCTGGCAGTCCACTTGTGCTTTCCATCCCATGGTCTCATCCTCGGTGAGGGGAATCTGGATGTCGAGGTAGTCCTTGTGCGCCTCCATGCGGCAGTTGGCTTCTTCCTTGCCCTTGAAGTTATTGATATTGACAATGAGGTCGTTGCCGTCCAGTTTGATTTTGCAGGCGGGCATAGTCTCCAGGTCGTTGTCGTTAAAGAACTGCATGAATTTCTCGAAGCCGGGTACACAGTCAAAGTACAGGTCGGCGTTCTCAAGTTTATCAAGTATCATATAGAGTAAAATTGGTTAATAGTCGTGGTGTCGGTCCATTACGCGTATGATAAGGTAATGTCGTAATCGCTGCAAAGTTAGTGTATTTTTTTGACATGTGCAAATGTTTTCGCAAAAATCCTGAGAGTATCGGTGGAGAGGGGCGGGGTGGCGGGGGAGTTAGTGCCGTCGTCGGGTAGGGAGACGATAGGCGAATCACGCGTTAATCACGCGTTAATCACGCGACAATCACGCGAGAACGGTACGGGTTTGGGGCGGCTCGGGGAGCCGTGTCGGACAGCATCCGACCCAACAGACGAAAGAAGGGGAGGAAAAAAGTGCGCAAAAATAGCCCGGGGACTTGCGTATGTCCGAAAAAAAGTGTACCTTTGCAACCGTTAAGGTTTGATTTATGCGACCGCTAAGGCCTGATTTATCGACCGTTAAGGTTTGATTTATGCGACCGCTAAGGTCAAACTTAGGAATCATTAAACTCCAAACAAAGAACGCATGATTATGAAAAAACGTTATTGCTTTCCCCTCCTGTGGATGGTTTTCGGACTGTTTCTTTCTCTTCCCTCGGTCATGGCGCAGACGAACCTGCGTCATAGCGTAGCTATTGTCTATGAGCAACCCGACTCGGTTTGCTCCGCCCGGCTCAAGGACTACAGCCTGTGGCTCTCTCGCCAGGGCAAGCGTGATGCGAGTCGCTACCTGACGGCTCTCACCCGCAAGGGCTTCGGCTCCGGCGTGGTGGTGGAGCATGAGGGGGAGCGGTTGCTGCTCACCAACAGCCACGTAGTCGGCACGGGTCGCTACGCGGATGTGGCTTTTATTCAGGGACATGACACCCTGCTGCTGCGGCATTGCCCGTGTATCATGCAGGACCACCGTGTGGACCTCGCCGTGCTGCGTCTCCCGACCGATTCCGTCGTGTCGCTTACGCCGTTGTCGCTCGTGCCGTTGTCGTTCAGCGACGAGGCTGTTGACGACGGTATCACCGTCTGGTCGGCAGGTTTCCCCGGACTGGCGGGCTATCCCTCCTGGCAGATAGGGCAGGGCATCGTCTCCAATGCGGACCTCTCTTTTCCGGACTGGGACAAGCGCTTCGTCCAGCATACGGCGCAGATAGACCCGGGCAGCAGCGGCGGTCCGTTGCTGTTGCGCACCGGAGAGGGCTATGAGATCATCGGTATCAACACGAGCAAGGCGTATGCCCGCGAAGGTGTGGGGATGGCAATCCCCGTGGCGGACTGCCGCGCGGCTCTCCGTGCGCCCCAGGGCAGCAGTATGCGTGCGCTCCTGCAGGCCATTGATACGATGGATGTGACTGACTATGCTGCCTTATATATGCGTATGCCTGAGCATATTATCCAGCAGCAGGACAGCCTGTTCGAACGCGGGGAGTACCTCGAAGCACTCGTGCTCGTACCTAACTACGCCGACACCTCGCGACTGTCGAAACGTCCGATTCGCCGCGGGGCAAAAGCGCCACAGCGTGTGTTGCCCAAGAGTACCGGCACGAGTCCGGCCAAAACGACAAGACGTGCGCAGGGCGAATATGGCATTGATTACGACATGGGCTCGATGATGAAATTCTCAGGAGAAGCCACCTTATGGGGCCCGATGCCCGAGTTGTGGCAGGCGGGATTTGAGTATGGCGTCATGTTTGCTACCTTTGTGCGAATGAGCGTGCACGCGGATGTGGTAGGGTTGAGCAAGTCTTGGATTTATTCCGATGATACAGAAGGCAAGTCCTACGGGCCTTGCATACGCTATAGCGTGGGCGGGCAAGTGCCTGTCAAACTCGGCCCTGTCACACTGATTCCCTATCTCACCCCCGTCGTCGGGCTCAGTCTCTCCTTCTCAGGCGTCTCTCCTGCAGTGGCTTTCGGCGGACGTGTGGGTACGGACTTGGGAATACCGACAGGGGATCACATGTTCCTCCTCGGTCTGGACTATGATTTGATAGGATACCACGTATTCAACTTCTTCGGCGGCGGTTCATCCTCTCCTTCGCCCCTTCCGATAGGGCACGGACTCGGATTCCACATCGGCTATGCATTTTGATAACTTGTTAAACACTAATCTCATACGATTATGAAGCGAACAATTGTTTTGGCCTTGTGCGGCATGCTGCTCTCCCTCGGGGCGGCGGCACAAACATTCTTAAACGGTATTCAGGTGAGCCACGCCAAGGCCGAGGGTGTTGTCCATCTGATTACAGGAGAGAGCCTGCATTTTGATAAAATCAACATCCCGGGTGCGTCGGATGCGAACGTCAAGGCCAAGACTGCCCAGCGGCGTGATACTACCATCAAGGCGAAAGATATTCGCGCCCTCGAACTGTGGAACCCTAAGCAGCCCGATTCGCACTGGCTCTTCTGCTATCTGCCGTGCAAGTTTCCCATGGCGCCCAATGTATGGGGAGTGGCTGTCGCTGTGGGAGATATCCTATCAACCTACAAGGTCGCTACCACCTATAATATCAACGATGACGGAGATTTGGTGTATGTCCTCCGACAGGGCGGATTCCCGAACGTGGTCTTCTATGACGCGCAACAGGATGACTACCTGATATGGGAGTTGAAGAACAAGAAGAAACGTGCTCAGTTCTTTGAGAAAGACCCCGATATGGCAGCCAAGGTGCTGGCAGGAGAACTATACAGCAGTGACTATCAGTACATCGTGGAGAACTATAACCCGCAGTAAAGACCAACCGTCAACGAGGCGCGCAAGATGTACAAGATGGCCGCCTCTGAACTGCCCGCTGCCGCAGAGGCCTACCGACGGCTGTCGGCGGAGTGATACGCGTACCAGCTTTACTGACAGGTATTTACCAGGGGAATGTGCAAAAAATAGCACGTATTATTTGCATATGTCGCAAAAAAATACTACCTTTGCACTCGCTTTCCTTCCGAAAGCCCGTTCGCATTCGTTGCGAGGCTCCGTAGCTTAGCTGTATAGAGCGTCAGATTCCGGTTCTGAAGGTCCTGGGTTAGAATCCCAGCGGGGTCACAAGAATAAAGTGAGGACAAATAAAGATTGAGGCAGCGCAGGCTGCCTCAATTCGTTAGGATAAGCATATGAATCTGAGTGTTATAGCGCGTGCCAGGAACGGCTTCAGCAGTAAGTTCGGCGTTCCCCGCCAGGTGTCTTCGTCGTCTTCGCTGGAGACGCGTATAGTCTTCGAGCCCGCCTTCCGTGTCCGCGAGGCGTTGCGTGGGATAGAGGAGTGCTCGCACCTGTGGCTCATCTGGGGCTTTGACCAAGTGCCTCAGCCGGCCGAGGAGGGGTTCGGTGCCCAAGGCTGGTCGCCGACGGTGCGTCCTCCGCGGCTCGGCGGCAACAAGCGCGTGGGCGTCTTTGCCACGCGCAGTCCTTATCGCCCTAACCGCCTGGGACTGACCAGCGTGCGTCTGCTGCGTGTCGAGGAGACCGCCCGCGAGGGACTCGTGCTGGTCGTCAGCGGCGCCGACATGCAGGACGGTACGCCCGTGTTCGACATCAAGCCCTACCTGCGCTATGCCGACAGCCACCCCGCCGCCAACGACGGTATCATGACCCACCGGCCACCCCATGCCCTCCGCGTGGAGTGGGGGACAGACGCGCGCCCGGCGGACGACTCGCTACGCGAGGCACTCACCGAAATCATCGCCCAAGACCCGCGCCCCGCCTACCAGAACTCTCCCTCGCGGCGCTATCACTTTGACTATGACGGCTATGCCGTGACCTTCGAGGTCGGCGACGGCACCGCCACGGTGGTGGGTGTGGACAAAAAAGTGTGAAAAAAATGCGCCTCGCACTTGCACACACGCGAGATTTTTTGTACCTTTGCAGGCGATTATGGGCATCGTGTGCCCACCCGAAAACGTAAATAACTAATAATCTAATACTACGATGAAGAAACAATTCCTTTTGCTATTCTCTCTTCTTTGGGCTACTGCCGCCATGGCGGGTTATGGTATTCTGGTCAACGGCAATACCTATTTCGCCGGTACCCACCAGGGGACTAACTTCGAGGGCTACGATGAGTATCTCGCCCACGTGACCGTTGCCGCAGGTGACCAACTCCAACTCTGCGATGACGAAAGTAATGTCCAGTGGGTAGTGGACCTCAATCCCTTTAGCGTAACGGGCTTCACCAAGGGTGCGAGTACCTATACCGCCTCTGTATCGGGCTGCTACGACTTTTATATCCAACTGATGTACAATGCCGACCGCCTCTATATCGGCAACGGCTCCAACTGCGGCGCGGGTGAGCCTTATCAAGCCACGCCCGCCTGTGTGCCCCAGTACGGCCTGCTCGTGGACGGTCAGTACGTCCCCGGCACGCACAACGCCGCCCAGACCGAGTGGACCGAGTACATGATACTCGGCCTCAGCCTGACTGCAGGACAGACGGTGCAGATATATGACACCTGCACCCAGGCCGCATGGGTTATCCCGACCTTCGCCGAGACCAGCTATACCTTCACCGTGGACAACGACCACTATGTCGTCTCCGAGACCGGCACCTACGACTTCTATATCAAGTTCATCTACGAGGCCGACGAGATATATGTCTCCAAGGAAGGCATGTACCGCGGTGCGGTCCCCTCGCGTTGCTCCGACGTCCTCCTGCAGGGCTTCTACTACGACTCCTACGAGGTGGACTCCGGCCACCCGGGTACCCTCACCTATGGCGACACCAAGTGGAAGACCCTCCTCGCACAAGCCGGGGAGATAGGCGCCTACTTCGACCTCATCTGGCTCCCGCCTTCGGGACTCGCCAGCGGCACCGGTTACCATCCCCGGCAATATGCTAACCAGAACAGCGACTGGGGTAGCCGCACTGACCTCCAGAACCTCATCTCCGCCCTCCATAACAGCGGCACCAAGGTGGTGGCCGACATCGTCATCAACCACGCCGAGGGTCTGACCACATGGTGCGACATGGCAGTCGAGGACTTCGGCGAGTACGGACGCTTCGAGCCGGACGGGTCATACATCACCAGCAACGACGAGGTCAACCTGAACCCCGATGCGGAGGACTGCTTCGGCTACTCGGCCTCCTCGCGTGCGGACGACGGTGCTAACTGGGAAGGCGCACGCGACTGGGCGCACGACAACCCCGCCGTGCAGGAGATGTTCAAGGCCTACCTCCTGTGGATGAAGAACGTCATCGGCTATGACGGCTGGCGTTACGACAAGGGCGACGGCTATAACAACTGGCATATGGATAACTACAACAACGCATCCGAGCCCTATATCGCCTTTGAGGAGTATTATGACGGAAATGCAGAGAACGTGAAGAATGCAATCCGAGCCGCCAATATGAATATGATGGCTTTCGACTTCCCCGCTAAGTTCGATGCTATTAACCCGATTGCGGGTTGGAACTACGTAGGCCGCCGCGGACTCATCGGACTCGACGATACCGGCAGCGACTACTGGAAACGTCACGCTATCACCTGGGTGGAGAACCATGATATGTTCATGCGCGAGGATAACGAACTCGAGTTCGGCGGCCGCGGACAGTCGATGACACCCGTCATGAAATACCGCGTGCTCGGCGCCAACGCCTTCATCCTCTCCATGCCCGGCATCCCCTGCATCTTCTATCCCCACTGGGTGCAGTACAAGGAGGAGCTCAAGCAGATGATTAACGCCCGTCACCTCGCCGGCGTGCACAACGAGAGCGAGGTCCGCGACGAGTATTGGGACAATAATAACAGCGGCTACCAGGCTACCATCGTCGGCACCAACGGCTACCTCATCCTCTGCCTTGGCACCAAGACCGGCCAGACCTTCGACGGATTCACCAAGGTCGCCAGCGGCTATAACACCTATAACGACAACGGCACCATGCACAACGAGTCCTACGAGATGTGGGTGCTCGCCACCAACCCTGTCGCACCGGGCCTCATCGTCACTCCCTCGGCTACCTTCGAGGACCTCGAGGCCGGTATCAAGGTCGGCATCCAGGCCGTGGGCGGCAGCGGACCGGCTGTCATCTACTACACCACCGACGGCTCCGACCCCACCACGGCTTCGGCTGTCTATACCGACTCCCTCACCTTCACCCAGACCACCACGCTCCGCGTCATGGCGGCCTGCGGCACGGCTCAGTCGGCTGTGCAGGAATATACCTACACCTACCGCGAACCGCTCCAGCGTGGTATCCGCGTACGCTTCCTCAAGCCCGAGGAGTGGGAGAAGGTCTATCTCTACTCCTGGATACCCGGCGTCGATGAGCAGGGTAATGCCACCTCCGAGAACATCATGGGTGCCTACCCCGGACAACGTATCTACCAGGATGTGGACGGCTGGTTCGCCTATGAGTTTGACGCCTCCCTCGCGACCGTCCATTTCTGTATCAACTCCGGCGACGACTGCGGAGGTGTCAACGTGCGCTCCAACGACCTGGAAATCAACTACGACGCCTGCTACGGCTGGCGCGCGGGCAAGGAACTGGAGAGCAGCGAGGAGATTATCCTCCCCTGCGACACCGCCCTCAACCCCGACTTCGACATCGTCATCAGCCCCGAGTCCGGCTTCTTCCGTAACACCACCGAAGGCCAGCAGGTCACCATCTCCGTCGTAGGCAAGCACAACGCCTCTATCTACTACACCCTCGACGGCTCCGAACCGACCACCGCCTCCCCGCTCAACGCCCTCGAGACGGTCACCTTCGACGTGCACGAGACGACCACCGTCCGCGCCATGGCCTACTCCGCTTCCGACAAGCAGCAGACCGATGTCGCTTCGGCCACTTATACCTACAAGGCACCCCAGACCGGAGCTATCACCGTCCAGTACATCAAGCCCGCCGAGTGGGAAGACCTTTATCTATACGCGTTCACGCGTGTGAAGGTCGGCAACAAGAACCGCGACACCGCCTATCCGCTCAACGGCGACAATAATAACAAGAAATGGCCCGGCATGAAGTGGACCACCAAGAACGGCGAGTGGTACACCTTCACCTTCCCCGACGACGTCAGCGAGATATATGTCATCTTCACCGAGGGCAACCAGAAGCCCCAGACCCAGGATATCTACCTCGCGGAGAACGCCTGCTACGTATGGAACGCCGACTGCCGCAAGGCCGTCATCAGCCCCAACTGCGACGGACAGACCGACGACCCCATTGAGGGCATCGAGGACATCCTCACCAACGCCCTGCCGGACTTCACACAACCGATGTATAACGTCCTGGGACAACCCGTACGCGCCGACTACCGCGGTATCGTACTCCAGAACGGACATAAATACCTGCTTCGCTAATATGTAACCATGCCGGACTGTCCGCAAGCGGGCAGTCCGGCATATAACCTCCTGACATAACCATGAGAAAACTACTGCTTTCCGCCTGCACGGCCCTGCTGAGCCTCGCCGCTTTCGCGGGCACCTCCTTCGGCATCCTCGTCAACGACACCGTCTGCTATGTCGGCGAACACACGGATGATTTCGAGGAGTTCACCCAGTACCTCGCACATGTCTCTGTCAAGGCCGGCGACTACTGCCAGCTCTATGACCTCGAGAACGACGCCACCTGGGCCGTCACGCTCAACTCCGCATCCGTCGCGGGCTTCGCCCTCAGCGGCGACCGATATGTCGTCTCCACCACCGGGTGCTACGACTTCTATATCAAGATCAAGCTCAATCAGGACCAGCTCTATATCGGCCCCGGCACGGCCACCTGTGGCTCCGGCACCGTGGTCCGCACCTCCTCCTCCGGCACCACCGTCATACCCGGCTCCGGCTACGCCTCCGCCGTCCCCTCCCAGTGCGAGGACGTCATGCTGCAGGCTTTCTATTGGGGCTCTTATGACATCAAGAAGCCCAACCTCGAGTATTTCGGCAAGACCACATGGACGACCCTCCTCAACAGCGTGGACGAGATAGGCACCTACTTCGACCTCGTCTGGCTCCCGCCTTCCTCCACCAACACCGGTGGCATGGGCTATATGCCTACCCGCTACGACCTGCAGAACTGCTCCTTCGGACTGCAGGCAGGACTCGTCAGCCTCATCAACGCCCTGCACGACCGCAACACGCGCGTCGTGGCCGACATCGTCATCAACCACTCCGGCAATAAGAGCACATGGTGCGACTATTGGGCGCTGGACTTCGGCGAATACGGCACGTTCCAACCCCAGTCCTCGTGGATAACCAGCAACGACGAGGGCGCCTCCAAGTGCGCCGTCGGACCGAACGCCGACGACGGACAGGACTCCCCCTCTAACTTCGACGGCGGACGCGACTGGGACCATAAGAACACCCAGGTGCAGGCCATGTGCCGCGCATACCTCAACTGGCTGCGCACCGAGATAGGCTACGACGGATGGCGCTACGACTACGCCAAGGGCTTCCATGTCAGCCATATCAACGACTACAACTCCGCCTCGCACCCCTACTTCTCCGTCATGGAGTACTGGGACGGCGATGCCAATAAACTCAAGACCCGCATCGACCAGGCCTCACAGAACACCCTCACCTTCGACTTCGCACTCAAGTACGCCCTGCGTGACGCCTTTGCCAATAACCAACTCTCCTATGGCAAACTCCGCAACGCCGGCATGCGAGGCGTCGGCTACTCCAAGTATGCCGTCACCTTCATCGACAACCACGACACCTTCCAACGCTATGCCGACAACGCCGTCGATGTCCTCAACTACGGCAAGGGCGAGAGTGTCTCCGACGCCAACTACGACAAGCAGATGCAGATGAACGCCTACATCCTCTCCATGCCAGGCGTGCCCTGCGTCTTCTACCCCCACTGGTATAAGTACAAGTCCGAGATACAAGCCATGATTCGTGCACGCAAAGCCGCAGGTATCCACTCCGAGAGTGCCGTCATCGACGAACAGGCACTCCAATATGGCTACAAGGCTACCGTCCAGGGTAAGTACGGACAACTCATCCTCTACCTCGGCTCTGCCGCCACAGAGGCCGCGCCCGCAGGATTCAAGCAGGGATTCAAGAGCAACAAGGTCGCTATCTACTACACCGGCAACGACCGACTCGCCGTCGAGCAGCTGCCTGCCCAACCCGCTTTCGACCCCGCAGCACCCTGCTATAACATTATGGGACAACGCGTTGATGCCGCCTACCACGGCGTCGTCATCCAGAACGGCCATAAATACATCCGCTAACCGCCCCACCCGGGACGCGGGCGGTGATGGAGAACACCCCTCCTGGGACGCGGGCGTTCTCGTCTCGGTCACAGACCGCGCCCGCGAATCGTCGCTCAACGGTGACTACACGGTGACCACACGGTGATCACACGGAGATGATGAGTCCGGTCAACCATACTCCGCATGGCTCCGAAAAAGAACTTGAGCTTGTGAAAGTTGTTTTTCGGAGAGCGGAGGCCCCGAGGACTTAATGCCGCAAAGCGGCAGTCCGTGTCCGAGGGTGCCGAACGCGAAACAGACCTGGAACAGACCTGACCGTACAACTCACAAAGAAACAACCAAATAACTAACCCAATAATCACATGAAAAAACTATCCTCTTTCCTGGCAGTCGTGCTCCTCAGCACGCTCTCTGCCTTTGCCGGCTATGGCATCCTCGTCAACGGCAACATGTACTACGAAGGCGAAGCCAAAGGTATTAACTTTGATGGCTACGACGAGTACTGTGCTCACGTCCAAGTATCGTCCGGAGACTACCTCCAGCTCCACGACCGCGACAACAACGCCACATGGGTCGTGGACCTCAATCCCTTTAGTGAGCAGGGCTTCACCCGCAACGGCGACCGCATTGACGTCACCGTCGATGGCTGCTACGACTTCTATATCCAACTCATGTACAACGCCGACCGTCTCTATATCGGCCTCGGCTCCGGCTGCGGCGCAGGCACTGAACTCAACCCCGGCGGCACGGACCCCGGCACCAACCCCGGCGGCGGCACTACCCCCGGCGGTACGCTTGCAGGCAACCCCCGCTTCATGTGGAAGGCCGAGATTGACAAGAGCAACAACTGGGTAGAGCCCTCCGAGATTACTACCTTCATCGACGGACAGTCCGAGATAGCCTTCTCCTCCTTCGCCTACCTCTTCCTTATCTATCAGGTGGACGGACAAATGGGCGTACAATACATGTGCGAGACCTACACGGACGACACCAACACCCACGCACGCTTCACCACTACCGGCAACGAGAAGTGGAAAGTGCCCGTAGGAACCACCACCCTCTACCTCTACGACAACGAGGACGGCTCCGTCGAGGTGTCTAACACACCCATGCCCGGCAAGAAGTTCTGGACCGCCACCGGCGAACAGCCCCAAGGACTCGAACTCATCCCCATGGACATCAACGCACCGATGTTCAACATCCTCGGCCAACCCGTCGATGCCTCCTACCGCGGTCTCATCCTCCAAAACGGACACAAATACCTCCGCTAACCGTCCCACCTGGGACGTGAAGCGATTAAGGCGCACCGAGAATGTCCGGTGGACATTCGAAGGAGTAAGTGCGCCGCGCGAGTCTGCGGAGCAGACATAGAAGGCCTTATCGGCTCGCCCGCGAGCGCGGCAATAGCCGCGAAGAAGAATACACTAATATTAACAAATATACTAACTAACTTAATCAAACCCAATGAAAAAACTCTTTTCAATGTTACTCGCCCTCACGGCCGTAGTAACAATGACTTGGGCCAATCAAGGAGGTACAATCACGGCTACTGCCACTCCCATTGACCCGACTCAAACGGTGACCCTCTCCTATGATGGTACGGGCACCAATTTCGCCAACTGGGAGCCGAAGTGCTTTGTCCATGCATGGCTTGAGGCTGCTGCTGGACAGACTCTTAGCGCTACCTACACTACCGAATGGGCTACGTGCGAGGGAGACGATGCTTATGCAGCCCTCGACAACAAACTCAAGATGACCCGTACCGGCGCTGGCAAGTACACCATCAGCATGAACATCAAGACCTTCTTCAATGTCGCGGACGCTGACCTCCCGAAGATAGGCAAACTGGGTATCATTGTCCGTGCACAATACTCCGGCAGTGACAACCAGACTGATAACCTCTACCTCAACATCGCCTACACCGCTCCCGCGGAAGAAGATGACGATGCCATCACACTGACCTTTACCTATTATGATAAAACGGATGGAGATAGTAGTACCAAACTGAATGCAGTCAATACCATCTTCGATGAGGCAAGTCAAGAGTATGTGGATGCAGTGACTGTTGGTACACACGTGTATGCAGGACGTAAGTACAAAGACACAGCAACAGGAGACTCTGTCTTCTCCAACCTGAAACTGGGCTCTTCTTCTGCCGCTGGTGAGTTGAAGTTCACCCTTGCCACTCCGACCGAAGTGGACTCTATCATCTTCCGTGCCGCTATGTATAGCGCTTCGGAGGGTGTTGACGGCTTCTCTGTCAATGGCACGGCTTATACCCTCTCTGCCGGTAAACTGGTCTTCGAGGATAAGGTATGGAAACCTGCAGGCGAAGTAGAAGAGATAGATATCGTGCAAACGAAAGCTTCCAAAGGACGCTTCTTCCTTACCGCTATCATCATCTACCCGAAAGCAACAACCCCCGCTCCCACTCCCGTGGACAGCACCACCCTCTACTTCGTGAACGTCCCCGACTGGACGGCTGTTAAAGCGTATGCTTATAACGACAATGGCAACTACAAGGCTTGGCCGGGTGAAGCCGCTACTAAGACTGCGAACAAGGCCAACGGGAAAGACGTGTACTCCTACACCTTCCCCTCTGCCTTTACAACCATCATCTTCAATAATGGCAATGGCGGTGACGGCAACCAAACAGCCGACCTCACTTGGGCTGCTGCCAAACCCTACTTCTACGACGGCGAATGGTACGCCTCCCTTGAGGCTATCCCCGTGCCTTGCCTCGACGGCCCGTACTCTGTACTGGTTAACGGTAAGGACACCGTGAAGGCGGTAGCCCTGACGGGTGAGCAGGAGTATGACGGCGAAGGCCGCAAGCAGTATGTGGCTTACCTGAGCCTGACCAAGAAGGACAGCATCCAGATACTCAACGAGAGCTGCGGTGCCCTGTTCATCCCGACCGTAGAGGAGTTTGGCGCTCATGCCCACTTCACAAAGGGCCTCAACGCCCTGACTATCGACTCG
>JAFUUE010000005.1 GCA_017483945.1 Paludibacteraceae bacterium
ATCAGGCGCACCCCGACACGAACGCAACCCGTAGCAGAGCCGACGGATCCCCGACGGATCTCCGACGAATCCCCGACGGATCTCCGACGGATCTCCGAACGCAACCCGTACCCCCGCCGACGGTCGACCGACGGTCGACACTACTACCAAAGGTCCAATCAAAACCGAATACCCTACAAAAAAAAGGAGCAAGCTGACTGCATCGCACCGCTACAACCTCCTACCCTTGCTTCGGTCAAGACCTGGGGGAATTCAGAGGGAGCTGGTCGTACAGGACTTACTCCTAAGAGACTGCAAAATTACAACTTTTATCTGATATACGCAAACATTTTGCTCGAAAAATTTATCACACATCGAATCATTGCCGAACTGCCCTTCGTACCAAACGAAGGACAAGCCGCTGTCATCGAACAACTTGCACGCTTCCTCACCAGTCGAGACGACCGGCGTGTTTTTATACTCAAAGGATATGCCGGAACCGGCAAAACAAGCCTTGTCTCGGCCTTGGTACGCGCCCTTGAAGCCCTGCAACACCCCTGCACACTCCTCGCGCCGACAGGACGGGCCGCCAAAGTCATCGCACACTACGCCGCCCATCCCGCCTACACCATCCATAAATGGATATATCGCCAACAGCAGGACGGCCGGTTCGCCCTCACGGACAACCTCTTCCGCGGACGACTCTTCATCGTGGACGAGGCCTCGATGATCTCCGGACTGCGCGATAATGCCGCCTTCGGCTCCGGATGTCTCCTCGACGACCTCATACAGTACGTCTATGCCGGCCTCGGATGCACACTGCTCCTCCTCGGCGACGATGCACAGCTCCCCCCCGTCGGGCAGCAGCAGTCGCTCGCTCTCCAAGACGACTACATCCGCGGCTACGGACTCAACGTCCTCTCCGGCACACTCACCGAAGTCGCACGCCAAGCCGATGACAGCGGCATCCTCTTCAATGCCACCGCCGTCCGCAACCTGCTGACCAACGGCGCACTCACATCCCCCTTCCGACTCTCTTTCGGCCCGGATGTCATCTCCCTCGAGGCCGAGACCTTCCGGGAAACGCTCGAACGCAGCTACCGCGACGAGGGGCTCGACGAGACACTCGTCATCACACGCAGCAACCGGCGCACCAACCTCTATAACCAAGGCATACGCAACAGCATACTCTGGCGCGAGGAGCTCCTCTCGGCCGGAGACCGCATCATGGTCAGCCGTAATAACTACTACTGGAATAAGACCGACGAGCACCTGCCATCCTTCCTCGCCAACGGTGACATCCTTCAGGTACGCCGAGTACGCAACCGACGCGAACTCTATGGATTCAACTTCATCGACGCCGAGATGTACCACCCGGACTACGAGCAGGAGATTACCGCCACGCTCTGGCTCGACACACTCACCACCGACACGCCGGAGGACAGCTACCGCCTCCAGCAGACGCTCTTCGAGCGTATCGCCGACGACTTCCCCGAGATTCGCAACAAGCGCGACCTGCGCAAAGCCGTCATGGACTCGCCCTACTACAATGCCCTCCAGATACGATTCGCCTATGCCGTCACATGCCACAAGGCGCAGGGTGGACAATGGCGCCACATCTACATTGACCCCGGACCGCTCACCGGCCCGGACCAACCGACACAAACTACAGGAAACATGACGACTACCGAATGGTATCGCTGGTTATATACGGCCCTCACACGCGCCACACAGCGCATCTACTGGCTCGGACCGCCCGCTATAGCATAGAAAGAATCATCAGCAACAGCCACACCATAGCCGTTGCCAACAGGATGCTGTCAAACCGGTCCAGCACACCTCCGTGACCGGGCAGGAACTTCCCGCTGTCCTTCACGCCTATCGTCCGCTTGAACAGGCTCTCCACCAGGTCACCCAGCGTGCCCGCCACCGCTATCACCAGCGCAAAGCACACCCAGGCCAACCCTACATAGTCACCCCCGATGAGGGTCGCTTCCCTTGGCAGCCATATCGAGAGCAGCCAACCCGCCAGACCCGCAAACACAAAGCCGCCGAACAAGCCCTCCCAACTCTTCTTGGGACTCACGCGAACGAACATCTTATGATTGCCCTTCGGCAACTGCGCCGTCAGACAACCGACACAATAAGCACCCGTGTCATTCGCCCACATTATCAGGGAAATGGCCATCATCAGCCACTTGTTTCCCGCTGTTAAGTCCTGCATCATCGCAAACGGCAGCGCCACCATCACCTGACCCGTCAGCAGCCGTCCCCAGTTGCGTATCGGGTCCTCCGCCTGGAGGAACAGCTCCGACACCAGCAGAACCAGCACTACCAGCCCATAGACGGCCATACTCATCTCCGTCACTCCCGCATAGAACGCGTAGGACAAAACCACACTCGCCGCCATGCCGCCGTATCGCAACCAACGACTATCCCCCAGCAACACATGAAACTCACGAACCGCTAACATACCTACAAGCGCGGCCAATATAGGAAAAAACGGCATACTCGGGTACACCCATAGCGACGCTAACACCACCGCCACATACAGCGCACCGAACACACTCCGTTGTATCAAATTAGACATTCTTTCGATTTTTCTTGCAAAAGTACAAAAAAATCCTTACCTTTGCAAATAAATTCGTAAAAAACATACATTCCTATGGAAAATAACACCATCGAACTCAGCCTGCTCGACCCCGAAGAGCGCGAGATGCTTAACGCTATCTGGAGCATTATACCCGAACAGGACCGCCTGCAACTCTCACAAGATGACGTCCTTTTCGTGCTCGACTCCATGGATGACTTCCTCTTGGACAAAGGCCTCGCCGAGGAAGATGAGCGCACCGGAGAGATTACCTACCTCGACGGCGAAGTGGACGAGACGGAACAGATGCAGTATATCATGGACCAAATCGCACGCGCACGCCGCAGCATCTCCGCCGTACAGGTCCAACTCATCATGGATGCAGAGATGCAGTACGGACTCAGCCAAGGCTGGTACTCCGAAGAAGACTAATACCGCACCTGCACCTGTCCTCCGCTATGCTCAAGGCCTTCGTCAAACTGCTCTCACGCCTGCCGCTACGGGTACTCTATTTCCTGGCGGACGTCTGCCTGTATCCCCTTGTCTATTACGTGGTTCGCTACCGCAGACGCATCGTACGCAAGAACCTCTCCGCCTCTTTCCCCGACTACTCCCCCCGCCAAATACGCCGGATAGAACGCCGTTTCTACCGCCACTTCGCCGACGTCATCGCCGAAATCATCAAGGGATACACCATCTCCGACACCGAGATGCAGCGACGCGTCACCTTCCGCAATGTCAACCTCATCGAGGAACTGGCACAGCAGTACGGCGGCGTTTTCCTCATGCTCGGCCATTATGGCAACTGGGAGTGGATGGCCGACATCGCCAAACGATACACCCTCCCGGGGCTCACACTCGATAGCGTGTACCGCCGCCTCAAGAACGAATCCATGGACCGACTCATGTACGACATCCGCCTCCGCCGAGGCACCACCCTCAGCGAGAAGCGGCAGATACTGCGCACCGTCATCGCACGACGCGCCGCCGGACAACCCACGTCCTATGGAATGATTAGCGACCAGAAGCCCTCGTCCAAGAGCACCTGGTGCACCATCCCCTTCCTCCACCGCCAAACGGCTTTCCTCGACGGCACGGAGACGCTTGCGCGCAAGTTCGGCTACCCCATCGTGTACTTCCATGTCGAGCAGCCTCGGCGCGGGTACTACGACGTGACCATCCGCTGTATCAGCCCCTCGCCCAAAGACGAACCGCTCTACGAGCCGACACGCCGCTACGCACGATGGCTGGAGCAGGACATCATCGCTGCCCCTCACCTCTGGCTCTGGACGCACAACCGCTGGAAAGCGCCCGCACCGACACCTAACAACTGATACCCTATGCGTTGCGCCATCGTCATACTCAACTGGAACGGAGCCTCCATGCTCCGCCGTTTTCTCCCCTCTGTCCTCCGGCACACCACGCTGCCCGACTGCCAAGTCATCGTGGCGGACAACGGCTCTACGGACGACAGTCTGACCGTCCTGCGGGACGAGTTCCCGCAAGTGCAGGTCCTCCCCCTCCCGCAGAACTACGGCTTCGCTGAGGGATACAACCGCGCACTCAATGCCATCGATGCGCAATACTGCGTCCTGCTCAACTCCGACGTCGCCGTCACTGCCGACTGGCTGGCGCCGCTCCTCGACTATCTCGACGCACACCCCGACACCGCTGCCGTACAACCCAAGATACGAGCCTTCAACAACCCCGAACGCTTCGAGCACGCCGGCGCGGCCGGAGGCGAGATAGACATACTCGGTTACCCCTTCTGCCGGGGACGCATCCTCGACCGCGTGGAGACCGACATGGGCCAATACGACACCGTCGCCGACTGCTTCTGGGCTACCGGAGCATGCCTCTGCTTGCGCACAACATGCTACAAAGAGCTCGGGGGACTCGACGCCGACTTCTTCGCCCATATGGAGGAGATTGACCTCTGCTGGCGCATGCAGTCGCGAGGCTTCCGCGTCGCTTGTATCCCGCAGTCCGTCGTCTATCACCTCGGAGGAGGATCCCTCCCCTACGGCAACCCCCGCAAGACGTTCCTCAATTTCCGCAACAACCTCCTCATGCTTTATAAGAACGTCCCCACGGCGCGCCTGCTCTGGCTCATGCCTCTCCGATGCGCCCTCGACTGGGTCGCCGCCCTCAACGACCTCCTACACGGACGCCTTGATAACGCACGCGCTATCATACGCGCACGCCGGGACTACCATCGGCTCAAGCCACACTTCCGGGCCAAACGCCGCGACAACCTCGCGCAGACCACCGTCCCCTACCCGGACACCATCACCCCGCGCTGTATCTTATTCGACTATTTTTCACGCCGTTAGCGGACCGCCTAACGGACCTGGAACAGAGCTGGAACAGAGCTGACCCTATAAACTCACTGCTAATGAAGCGATTGCTGAATATCATTTTCCTCATTTTCTCCCTTGCCACAGCCGGGGCCGCGACCTATGTCGGACGCGTGCTCGACAGCAACGGAGCACCCGTCTCCTATGCAACGGTCTATCCCGAGGAAGACCCCATACTCGGCACCGCCACCAACGACGACGGGCTCTTCGTCCTGGAGACAAGCCTCCCCCCCGCCTCCCCCCTCATCATCAGCTTCATCGGCTATCAGAAGCAGACGCTCCCCCTTGCCGACTTCGCCTCCGACCGCGGCGACACCGCCTCCGTCACCCTCTACGAACAGCCCATCGCCCTCGAGGAGACCGTCATACAGGCCAAGACCACCAAGCGCAAGAACAAACGCAAGCAGATGGCCTACCTCCTTCATCAGGTATATACACAGATGGAGGCGGACTTCTCCGACGACCCCACCGCCTATCGCATCGTCAGCGATATACGTATGGACTCCGAGGGCGAAGCCTGGGGAATGGAGCAGATGATAGCACGCGTCGTCAACCTACCCGAGCTGCGGAAAGACGGACGAGACAGCGTCCAGTTTGCCGGGGAGTACTGCAAACGCTACTTCAAGCAGGACATACGCGCCCTGGCCGACTCCATCTACTCGCACGACAAGTTGGACAAGGACGTCCGCCGAATGGCCGTAGCCGTCGATTCCGGCATCGCCGCACATAAGGGACTATGGGCCGCCGGCAATATCCGCTATGATTTCCAAAACACCGCCGACGAAATCAAGCGATGGACCGTAGCCGTCGAGAACGACGGCGAGACCGTCCTCACACACACCGAGAAGAAAGATTTCCTGGGCATCTTCAAGATGGTCTTTGCCCGACACTATATACTTGACAGCGAGACACTTTCCGTCCGACGCTTCTCTGAGCAGGCCGAGTTCTGGGTCAACATACCCTTCGGCTACCGTCTCCGCGGCGAACAGCTCCAACTGCTCAACCTCCTCAACATGGGAGAACAGGAGATTGAGAAGTTCCGCCTGCGCAAGGTGCACGCCGTCATACGCCTCAACACTATCTACCAACGGCGCGACGGCCATATCTACACCTTGGAGAAGAACCTCGAGACAGACGCCCTCATCACCGGCTCCAAGAAGATGGAGATTCCCGTCCGCCTGCGGGCCACACAGCGCGTCACGCAAATCGACACACAGGACGTCCGACCCATGACCCGCCGCCAAATGACCAACCGTGTCAAACGCCATATCGTACCTATCTACTAACCGACGATAACCCCATATCACACCTGTTTATTAACTGATTATGCAAATCCAAGACTATATATCCGAGAACCGGGCACGCTTCCGTGCCGAATGGGCTTCCCTCATAGCCATACCCTCCGTCAGTTGCCAACCCGAGCATAAGGCCGACATGCTGCGCTGCGCCGAACGATGGCGCCAACTCCTCCTCCAAGCCGGTGCCCAACATGCCGAAATCCTGCCGAGTGACGGCAACCCGTTTGTCTATGCCGAATACGTACCAATCCTAGACATTGCACCTACCGTTCTCGTATATGGACACTATGATGTCATGCCCGCCGAGCCGCTGGAACAATGGCATTCCGACCCCTGGACCGCCACCGAACGCAACGGGCGTCTGTACGGACGAGGGGCCGATGACGACAAGGGCCAGACCATGATACAGGTCAAGGCCTTTGAATACCTGGTCAGTCAAGGGCTGATGAACTGCCGCGTCAAGTTCATCCTCGAGGGCGAGGAGGAGATAGGCAGTCCCTCTCTCGAGTCCTTCATCTCGGCCCATCGCGACATGCTCCGGAGCGACATCATACTCGTCTCCGACACCAGCATGATTGGCAAGGACACCCCCTCCATCACTACCGGCTTGCGCGGCCTCGCCTACTGGCAGATAGAGGTCACAGGCCCCAACCGAGACCTCCACTCCGGACATTTCGGCGGAGCGGTCAAGAACCCCCTCAACGCCCTCTGCGAGATGCTTGCCAAGGTCGTGGATGCCGACGGACGCATCACCATCCCCGGCTTCTACGACGACGTCCTGCCCATCCCCCCCGAGGAGCGCGACATGATTGCCCGCATCCCCTTCTCTCAGGACCAATACAACGCCGCTATCGGCGTGGACGATGTCTTTGGAGAACAGGGCTATTCCACACTGGAGCGCAACTCCTGCCGCCCCTCTTTCGACATCTGCGGCATGTGGGGAGGCTATACCGGCGAGGGCAGCAAGACCGTGCTGCCCGCCAAGGCCTATGCCAAAGTCAGTTGCCGCCTCGTGGCCAATCAGGACCACGCCCGTATCTCACAGGCTTTCGCGGACTACATGCAGCAGTTGGCACCCGCCGGGGTGCGCGTGCAGGTGACACCCATGCACGGCGGGCAAGGCTATGTCTGCCCCATTGACCTGCCAGCCTACAAGGCCGCGGAGCACGGCTTCGAGGTCGCCTTCGGCTGCCGCCCCCTCGCCGCACGGCGAGGCGGCAGCATACCCATCATTGCCGACTTCGAGCGAGTACTGGGTGTCAAGACTATTCTCATGGGATTCGGACTGGAACAGAACGCTATTCACTCCCCCAACGAGTCCATGGACTTGGAGGTCTGGGAGCGAGGCATCATAGCCGTCGCCGCTTTCTATCAGGAGTTGCAACGCACCGGAGTATGAGCCGACGACTGATAGTCTCCATATTGACCCTGCTCCTCTGCTGCGCCGAAGCCTCCGCCGAGACGCTGACTGTCACAGTCACCGCCTATGACGAGGTATCGCTGTCCGGCGATGTTCCCGATAACATCGCCGTTCGCTACGAGCAGCTGCAGGACCGTCCCTTTAAGGGGCGCCTGCTCACCGGCGAGTCCGCCGTGCTCACCCTCACAGGACTGCCCGCGGGCGAGTTGTCCGAGGTCATTCTGCAGATGCACAGCAACACCTCCGCCGGCTCGGGCAGCCTCTCTATGACGGTCGGAGGGGAAGAGGTATGGTCTATCACCGACAGCCGCTTCTCGTCTGTCGGTTGGGCCGGCAGTTATGCCAAGGACTGGGTGGACATCCGCCACTCCTTCACACCCCCGCTGACCACCGGCGATATCAGCCTCATCATCGAGGCCTCCGCCAACTCGCTCTACATAGCCTCCTACACCTTTGTCTATAACGTGCAGCAGCCGGTTCCCCATACGGTCTCATTCGTCACACACACCTCCGCCCTGCTCCCCGCGCTCCGCGAGGACTACGCCGGAGAAGGCGTCCTGCTGCCGACATTGGTATCTCCTAACGCCGACTGGTCGTTCATCGGCTGGTCCGCCACGGACATCCGGCCGACCAATATACGCCCCGCCTATCACCTGAGCGGGCAGCGCTACTACCCCACCGCAGACGTTACCCTGTATGCCCTCTATGAGGACCATGCCGCCGAAGCCCAAACCATAGCCCCCGCAGCCTCCGTACAGGACGGGGAGTATGCCATTGTCTCACGCCACGGCATGTTCGCCGGTGCGGTCTCCGAGACCGGTTATATCCCCACTCAGCCCTGCACACAAGTCAAGTCCGGCGACGACTCATACCTTCTGCAGGTCCAAGCCGTCGAGCCGGCCTGCCGCTATAGCCTCCTCTGCCAAGGCGACAGCTTCCGCATCTATCACTCCGCCTCGGGCACCTATATCGGCCACCGGCAGACAGGCGCCAAGACAACCCTGCTTGCCCGGGAGGACACATGGGGGCTCCTGCACATAGCGGCCGGCGCAACCTTCATCAACAGCTCGTATGCCGTACAAGACGAGCAAATCTATGCCTACCTCCTCTGTGAGGAGTACACGGATGAAGGCGAATACGTCATCGACTATCGCCGAGCCATCTGCACCGACACACTGACTCATTACCACCTGCTCTACCCGCTGGACGGAGTGCCCTCCCGGCCGCGACAAACGACATGGTCGTCCTATCCGGGTATCGGCTATGGGACGGAGGAGGCACCCGCCCCGCAGCCTATAGACTGGACGCGCGAGGTCACCGTGCGTACGACGGACGGGCGCACCGCAGGCGTCGGGCAATGGCACCGCATGTCCCTGCCGCATGGCGTGTATATCGTACAACAAGGGCACGCCGTTCGCCCGATAATCCGCTGAAGCATCAGGGAGACAACAAGTAAGAAGACAACTAAAAGACAACTATGACAGCATCTGATAAAGCACAAGGTTGGACCACGGTCATCACGCCGAAGACGAACCTGCTGGATATTGACCTGCGGGAGATATGGCAGTACCGTGACCTGCTCACTATCTTCATATGGCGCTCGCTCCAAGTGCGGTACAAGCAGACCGTGCTCGGGCCGCTATGGTTCTTCATCGGGCCGATTATCACCGTGTTCATGTACACGCTCGTTTTCGGCAATATAGCTAACATCTCCACCGACGGTCTGCCCCAGCCGCTCTTCTACCTGTCCGGAACGGCGTTATGGGGTTATTTCTCCGTATGCTTCGGCAGTGCAGCGGGGGCACTCGTCGGCAATGCCGGTATCTACAGCAAGGTCTATTACCCGCGTCTGATTAACCCGTTGGCCGCAATGGTGAGCAACCTGGTTGACTTCGGAGTAGAGATGCTGCTGTTCTTCGCCCTGTATATCTACTACTACTTCTTCACGTCGGCCCCCATCCACCTGACTTGGGCGGCACTGCTCTTCCCCGTGCTGGTTCTCATGCTGGCGGGGATGGGACTGGGCATCGGGCTGTTCTTCAGCAGTATCAGCACCAAGTACCGCGACCTCAACATCCTCATCGGGTTCTTCTTCAAGTTGTGGATGTACGCCACTCCTATCATCTACCCGCTCTCGACGGTCACCAATGCCAAGTTGCACATGCTCATGTGCCTGAATCCGCTCACAGGCATCATAGAGATGTTCAAGTACGGCTTCTTAGGCACAGGCTATCATAACCCGTGGCTTCTGCTGTACTCGTTCGGCTTTATGTCGGTGTTCTTAGTACTGGGGACGCTGGTGTTCAACAAGGCGCAGCGTAACTTTATGGACACGGTCTGACCGTATGAAGGAGGAAGCGGTAGCCTCCCTTTCCCTCGCGCCACGCGTGCTTGTATTGTCCGCGCACGTGGACGGTCGCATGGTGCTCGCAGCTCACCTGAGTCGGGCTTACGCTGTCCGGATGGAGCGCACCATGTCCGCGGTATTCCTCGCACACATAGGTATCATCCGTCATCAACAGGGCATAGCCATAGGGCATGTTCTTGTAGCCGGCCAGGAGTTTCTCCACCTGATAGATATGACGCCAATGTCGATAGACGGCATGGGCATATTTGGCGGGGTTAGTGTCTTCGGTCTCCTTGCTATAGAGGAGGAGCAGAATCGGCACGAAATGCGGGCCGAATCGGACGAGCAGGTCAATCGTCCACTGCTTCTCGTTGAGCGCATGGGGGAACTTGGTCTCCACGGCGACATTCTGCTGCAGGACGAAGCCGGCTCTGCGCAGATGGTTATAGAGCCCTGTGCGGAGAGCCTGCGTGTCCTGTTGCTGCCAGAAGGCGGTATTGCACTTACTGCAATAGTCCTCCAAGCAGCATTGCAGGCGGTATGCTTCGTCCGCCTGCGCCTCGTCTGTCAAGAATAGCCGTTTGAACCAATTCATATGTATTTCGATGCTTCTGCGATTGTACCTCTATGCTTAGGGGCTACAAAGGTACTGCTTTTCCGTTATATATACAAATAAATCCTATAAGAATTTGCATATATAAGAATTTATTCGTACCTTTGCAAGTAAGCATAACGTAGTCAGCCGACTGCGGCGGAGTAACTCGAAAATCCGCATTCAAGAGAGTAGAGACAATCACTTCATTAAACAAACTATCAACAATGAAAAAAATGCTTTACCTCGTGGCGGTATGCGCCATGATCTGCTCGTGCAAGGGCCTGACTTATTCCACTCGCACGGCAAACACGTCCGATGTACCGACCCAGATGTGGGCTCAGTGGAACACCTCCGAGCTGGCTGTATCGGAATATCGCGTAACGGGAGTGTATGAAAATCCCAATCCGAAGAAGCTCTTGCTGTCGGAGCAGCAGATGAAAGACAACGCCATCGGCGCCGCCCTGGAGCGTGCGAACGCAGACATACTGATAGACCCCCAGTTCACTATGGAGTACCAGAAGGGTCGTCTGGTGAAGGTAACCGTGAGCGGTTATGCCGGCAAGCACACGAATTTCCGCACGATATCGTTTGAAGAGCAGTCTCAATACATGATAGAGAAGGAGAAAGCCGCGAACGCTCCGCAGATACTCATCAACGGTGCAGAGGTGAACAACCATGTAGATGCTCCGGCTCCTGCTCCGTGTCCCGAAGCTCCGGCCGCCGAAGCCGCCCAGAGCAAACCGTCCAAACGCAAATAAACAGTGAGGCACCATGAAACTTATTAGTAAGATAAGCGTGCTTTGTCTGATACTAACGCTCAGTTCGTGCAGTCTGTTCCGCGGGACATCGACTACCCGGACGGCCCGTACGCTGGACATCAGCAGTGAGATCGTGCAGATGCCGACCGTAGCGGACCTGGTGGTAGATACGGTAGCGGTGAGCATGGATACGACCTGGACGAACGTGACGTTCAAGCGTATGGATCAGAAGAGCGCAATGCGCAAGGTGCTGCTGGGTCAGATGATGGAAGCGGCCAGAGCGGACGTCATCGTTCAGCCCCGCGAGCAGCATGATGTGACGGTGCATCACCCGTTCAAGCAGACTCACTACCTGCGGGTGTGGGGGTACCCTGCCCGTTTCCGCAATTTCCGCACGGCGACAGAGGCCGACATGGACCTGCTGGAGCGTGCCGATCCTCAGCCGGACAACTATAACACCATCTATATCAACGGTTATTCGGGGACGCCGTCCACGGGTGCAAACACCCGTCAGATAGCTCAGCCTCAGGCCAAGAAGGAGCGTGTGAAGACCAAGAAGCCGTATCGCGGTTCTGTGGACCTCGGCTATATGTGCTACCCCTTTATGGGCAAAGACGGTCCGTTCCATGGTCTGGTGATTAACACGGCTCATCGCTGGTTGTTAAGCAAGCATGTGGAGGTCGGCTTCGGCACCAAGTTGGATGCCATGTTCCCGAACATGACATACTATAACAGAAATTCCGAGCCGTTGGGCGGCGGATTCTTCGTGGCCCCGTATTTCAACCCTCGTTTCAACATGACGACGGGTAAATACAAGCCCTACTTTGACACACGCGTAGGCGTCCTCGGCGGTCTGTGGGACGGCGACGGTGACGGCGGATTCTACTCGCTGATTGGTTTTGGCGTAGAGCTGGGCAAGCGCTGGGACGTGATGATAGGCATGGAGCAACGTATCTTAGGCGACAACGGTTACACCCCCGGCATCAACGTGCAAGTAGGTGTGTGCTTCTAAGCAGGCATCCCTATGAAAGTTCAATATAGAGCCGCGCCAAAGCGCGGCTCTATGCGTATAAAAAAGTTTACTATTTTTAAGATTGGGAAAATGGCGGATTTACAGAATCGGTTCGTTCTACCGTCGGTCGCGCTTCCCGTTTGGTACGGGTCGGGTACGGCTTTTTCCCGATGTTCTATTTTTAAGATTCGGGGCGGAGAAGAGGAAGGTCATCGCGGGGCGATGAATCGCGGGCGAGCCGCCCGCGTCCCAGGTGGGCGCGGTCTGTGACCGAGACAGAAAGCCCGCGTCCCAGGTAGGGTCATTGTGAGCTGCGGAGGTGCGTCTAACGACGCAATCGCGGGCGAGCCGCCCGCGTCCCAGGTGGGGCGCGGTCTGTGACCGAGACAGAAAGCCCGCGTCCCAGGTGGGGCGGAGGGGTTAGATGTCAACGAGGGCGAGCCAGCGCATCTCGGCGTCGTCGAGGCGGGCAGTGACCTGTTGGTGGCGGAGGGAGGCGGCGGCAATGGTGTCGGGGTCGGTGAGGAGGCCTGATAGTTGGGCTTCGAGTTCGGCTTTCTCCTGCTCGAGACGGGGCATCTCCTGCTCCAGTTGCAGGAGTTCCTGCTGCTCCTTGAAGGTAAGGCGGCGGGGACGGGCCTGCTCGTTGAGGCGAGGCTTGGAGGCTGCGGGCGCCGCGGGTTTATCGGCAGCGGGGGAGGGGTTGCTGTCCCGCTCCAGCCGATACTGCGTATAGTTGCCGGGGAAATCAGTTATGTCGCCGTTGCCATTGAAGACGAGGAGGTGGTCAACGACCTTGTCCATGAAGTAGCGGTCGTGGCTGACGACGATGAGGCAGCCGTGGAACTCGCGCAGATACTGCTCGAGGACGTTCAGAGTGGGTATATCAAGGTCGTTAGTGGGCTCGTCGAGGATGAGGAAGTTGGGGTTGTCCATCAGGACGCGACAGAGGTAGAGGCGTTGGCGCTCTCCTCCTGACAGTTTGTCCACATAATCATGCTGTTGCGAGGGCGAGAAGAGGAAATGCTGCAGGAACTGCGAGGCCGTCAGTTTGCGTCCGCTGCCGAGGTCGATGACCTCCGCCACATCACGCACAACATCCAGCACCTTCTTGCCCTCGGGGAGGGCGAGCCCGGTCTGGCTATAGTAGCCGAAGCGGATGGTGGTGCCGATGTCGAAGTGTCCGGCATCGGGTTTGACCTCTCCCAAGAGGAGTCGGAGGAAGGTGCTCTTGCCTGTGCCGTTGGCGCCGATGATGCCCATCTTCTCGTAGCGGGAGAAGACATAGGAGAAATCGCGTAGGATAACCCGGTCCTCAAAGGCCTTGCTGACATGCTTGGCCTCGAAGATTTTGCTGCCGATATAGACATTCTTGTTCTCGAGTCGGACGGTGTCCTCGACGATGCGCTGCTTGGCGCGTTGCTCGAGTTGGTAGAAGTTGTCTATGCGGTACTGCGCTTTGTGTGCCCGCGCCTGCGGCATGCGGCGCATCCAGTCGAGTTCGGTGCGGTAGAGGTTGCGTGCGCGCTCGGTCTCGGCGTTCCTGACGTCAATACGCGCGGCACGTTTGTCGAGGTAGTAGGCATAGTTGCCGTGGTAGGTGTAGAGGCGCCGGTCGTCCAGTTCGATGATGTCGGAGCAGACATTGTCGAGGAAATAGCGGTCGTGTGTGACCATGAGGAGCGTGATTCCCGGGCGTCGGAGATAGTCCTCGAGCCACTCGACCATACGGAGGTCGAGGTGGTTGGTAGGCTCGTCGAGTATGAGGAGGTCGGGCTGTTGGGCGAGGACGTTGGCCAGGGCGACGCGTTTGCGCTGTCCCCCGGAGAGGGTGGCCATGGTTTGGTTGAGGTCGCGTATGTCCAGTCGCGTGAGGTACTGCCGGAAATTCATCTCGGACTCATGGCGGTTGCATACCTGTGCGACGGTCGCCTCGGGGTCATATGGCGGCAGTTGGGGCAGATAGCCCACGCGGAGGTCATTGCGGAAGACGACGGTGCCAGCGTCGGGTTCGCCGGCGCCGGCTATGATGCTCAGCAGGGTGCTCTTTCCCAGTCCGTTACGTGCGACCAAGGCGATGCGTTGTCCCTCGGCGATACCGAAGGAGACATCGCCGAAGAGCTGCTTGTCGCCAAAGGACTTGCTCAGGCCATTTATCTGCACATACGGTTGTGACACAGGCGATTACTTCTGGAATTGGGCGACGTGGCGGTAGGTGAGGAAGACGAGCCAGTCGGGTGTATGCTTGAGGAGAGGGGTGGCGAGATGGTTGAGCAGTCCGGGCATGCCCCATTTCTTCTTGCGGAACATGCGCTTCAGGGCCTTGACGACCAGTTTCTCGGGGGGTATGCTGACATGGAGGTTGACGGCGAGTTTGCGGTACTTGGGGGCCAGGCCGAAGAGGGCGGTATCGACGGCACCGGGTGTCATGACGGTGATGCCTACCCCTTTGGGGTAGAACTCGTACCAGAGGGACTTGGAGAAGTTGTAGATGAAAGCCTTGGTGGCGTTGTAGGTCTGGATACCGGGGTATGCCATCCAGGCCGACATACTGGACATATTAAGGATATAGCCATTGCCGCGTCGGCACATGTCCTCTCCGAAGAGGCGGCAGAGTTTGGCGACGGTGACGACATGGAGCATGAGCATGAGGTCGAGGCGTCGCATCGCTGTCTCAGTCAGTGGGTTGAAGAAGAAGACGCCGGCGTTGTTGATGAGGATATCCACTTGGATATTGTTATCGAGGCAATACTGATGGAGCTCCTCGGCGGCATCTTGCAGGCTGAGGTCTCGGCATAAGGCGATGGTGCGGACCGCGTAGTCGCGTGCGAGTCGGTCGGCGACCTCTCGGAGTTCCTGCTCTTGGTTGCTAACGAGGAGGAGGTCAGTATGGTAGTCGCGCGCAAGGGCGGTGGCATATTGGAGTCCGATACCGCTAGAGGCGCCAGTGACGAGTGCTAACATAGGGGATTAGGGGGTTAGGGGGATTTAATATCAGAGGATTGCGAGGATGGCGACGAGGATAGTGGTGAACATGAGGACGGGCATCTGGCGGTCGAGCGAGTGGTCTTCGTGACGCCATATATAAAGGACGTGTCCTATCCAGACGGGCAGTATGCAGAGAGGCCAGAAACGCCCGAGGAGGGCGAAGATGAGTAGGCAAAGGGCAAGGAGGAGGGTGTGATAGACCCGTGCGCCGCGCTTGCCGAGCCACATGGCGAAAGTGCGCTTGCCATGCAGGCGGTCGTTGTCCATATCGCGTATATTATTAAGGTTGAGCACTCCGACGATAGGGAGCGCTATGGCGACCGCAGCGAGGCATACCTCGAGGGTAAGGGTGTGAACCTGAAGGTAATAGCTACCCATCGTGCTGAGCAAGCCGAAGAAGAGGAAGACGCCGAGGTCTCCGAGCCCGACATATCCGTAGTTATGGCGGCCGAGGGTGTAGGTCATGGCACCGACGATGGCGAGAGCTCCGAGGCAGAGGAAGGCCAGCGCCTCGAGGCTGAGCAGGGTACCACAGGCGGTCCAGACGAGGGCTGTGCCGTTGAGGACGGAGAGTCCCACGAAGAGGGCTATGAGCATGCGCATCTCGCGCTCGGTGATGGTGCCGGCCTGGAGTCCATAGGCCGCGCGGCCGTGCTGGTCGGCATCGGTGCCGCGTTGGGCGTCGCCGAGTTCATTGCTCAAGTTGCTCAGGATCTGCAGGCTGAGTGTAGTGAGGATCGCCAGCGCGAAGACGCACAGCGCATGGGCGGAGGCTCCGACGAGCGGCCATGCGAGGCCATAGCCGAGGATGATGCCCGACATAGAGAGGGGCAAGGTACGCAGTCGGAAAGAGCGTATGTAGGTGGTGATTTTCATCTTGTTATTCATTCTTCAGCCCCGCCGAGCGGCAGGGCTGAAGAGTTTAGGAAGAGCGGCATAAGGGAGTCGAACCCTCCTCCTAAGCTTGGGAAGCTCATGCACTACCGATGTGCTAATGCCGCAAATGCGATGCAAAGGTACAACAAAAAGTGGAATTGTGCAAGTTTTTAGGGGATTTTTTTCGTTTTTTTGAGGGAATGAGGTGCAATGCGTCCGCGAATCGATAGGCGAATCACGCGACAATCACGCGACAATCACGCGACAATCACGCGAGAACGGTACAGGTTTTCGACAGGTCGGGGAGTTGATTTTGTCGGCCTCCCAGGCCGACGCAACAGACGAAAGGGAGCAAGGAGAGGGGGCGCGGAGGGGCGAATCGCGGGCGCGGTCTGTGACCGAGACGAGAACGCCCGCGTCCCAGGTGGGGCGGAAGGGAAGGGAAAGGTCGCCGTGGAGCGGCGAATCGCGGGCGCGGTCTGTGACCGAGAC
>JAFUUE010000029.1 GCA_017483945.1 Paludibacteraceae bacterium
AATGTAGGAACCTTTACGAGCGGAACTAACAGTTCTTGGTCTGGCAGCGCAACTTCAATAGTACTTACCCGTCCTTCCGGTAGCGGACATTGGAGATTGCAGAGTGTTATAGTTACTTATAGTGGGGGACAACAAACGACCGTTAAATTTCGCCCATTTTTTGCCCATTTTTGCCCTATTCGTTTTAGTGTTTCATGATGTCAATGTTCGTTCGTTTCCTCGCTCTTCGATGCGAGTGATGCAATCAGGCAATTTGTATCCAGCACTATTTTTCTCATAGTCCGGCGTATCGATAAGGCGTACGCAAATGTTCATTCAAAAGAGCCTCGTTCTTTTCTGCGCTCCATTCTCCACTCTCCCAGAGCTGATCCATCTCCGCTGTTGCTTTTTGCGCATAGTAATTAGAAACTATCTGACGCAACTCTTGTATTTGCGCAACAGATTTCATCTGCCCCACGACACGGAGCAACCCCATCCGAGCCTCATGTAATGTCATTTCTCCCTCCATAGCTTCGACATTCCTATAATCAAAATTAGCATTTATGAGAATATATATCGAGATTAGATTCGGCTGCAAAGATACAAAAAAGATTTGATATATGCAAGAGGTCGGCAAAAAAAAGTTGCGGAGGCGGGTTTGCGGGGGCCTTGGAAGCGGGGGTGCGGGAGGGTGAAGATTCGGGAAGGATTCAGGACAGCGATAGTGTCGCAACCACACGGTGACCACACGGTGATCACACGGAGAGAGGCCCTCTTCGCGGCAATCCGCGGGCGCGGTCTGTGACCGAGATGTAAAGCCCGCTCCCGGTTGGCTGTCGTTGCCTGTGGGGGTGCGCCTTGGGGCGCATTCGCGGGCGCGGTTGAGGCGGAGATGGTCAGCGGCGGAGGAAGGCGAAATGGGCGGGGATGTCACCGGTGCGGACGGACCAGCGGAGCGTGCCGTCGGGGCGGAAGCAATAGAGGATGCCGGGCGAGGCATAGGAGCGCGCGTCGGTGAGGTAGATATCACGTGTGACCGGGTGCACGGCCAGGCCATAGGGACGCTGGAGCGAGACGGGTCGGCCGTCGGCGCCGGTCAGGCTGAGGGGCGTGGCGCGGCGGGTGCGGACATCTATCACACCGCAGGCAACCTGCTCGGTCATAGTGACATAACTGAACTGCGTACTGTGGTACCAGAGCGAGTCGCCACTCAGCCACAGCCCGCTGACAGGCAGGTCGAGTGTGTCGGTGACACGGCCGACGAGCGGGTCGATGCAGAAGAGGCGTGCCGGTCGGTCGTAGTAGTCGCCGCGCGAGGAGACCCAAAGCGTGCCACGGGCGTCGGCGAGCAGGTGCTGCAGGTTGACCGCGACGGGTATGCGTCGCTGCTCACGGAAGCGGTCGAGCGGTATGACGGAGACGGTGCTGTCATAGTCGGGTGCCATATAACCGCCTGAGTTAGCGACATATAGCGTATCACCCCAGATGGCGAGTCCGTCGGGCTGATAGCCGACATGGCAGGTGTCGATGACACGAAGCGTAGCCGTGTCGAAGCGCGCGACATAGCCAATCTGGGCATGGGAGGCGTCGAGGCTGACGGGGCCGGCGTAGGAGGTGACATAGCCATAGGCGCCGCTGAAGCAGAGGTTGCGGCAGTTGGGGACATCCAGTTGCCCGATACGCCGTGCGGTACGGGCGTCCATGACCTCCACCTTGCCCGAGACATTGATGACGGCATAGAGGCGGCTGCCATAGATGGCGAGGTCATTGCCGACATCGCCTAACTCCTTGGGTACGTCCGGGTTACGCCACGCATAGAGGTCGCGGGTATAGAGGCCGCGGGCGCAGTCGTAATAGTCCAGCGTGGCCTTGTTGGAGCCCATGTTCCCCTCATTGAGCAGGTAGAAGCCCGCGATGTCGGTGAGGGTGGTATCGTGCGTCTCCACCTGTTCGGGGGGGAGCAGTTGGGGGTCTTCGCGGCAAGAGGTCAGCGACAGGACGGCGGCCGACAGAGCCACAAGCGCAATATGTGAATATCTCATAATCATAGTATTAACGTGATAGTGCCGCGGCCGTTGATGCCGGGCATGGGATAGTTGAGGATGACCTCGTACTGCTGGTTAAGCACGTTGTTGACCTCCAGGGCGAAGCGCAGCGCGGTCTGTGACCGAGACGGAGCACCTGCGGCCTTGCCGTGCGCGGGCAGAGGCAGGTCGTAGTGGAGGGCGAGGTCGTGCGTGTACCACGGCTGCTGGTAGTTAGCCGGGATATTGGCGGAGTTATGGTAGCGTTCGCCGACGTAGATAAAGGCGTAGTTGAAGGCCAGCCCGCGCCAGCGGAGCTCGGCGGTGACCGAGCCGCTATGCCACGGGATATAGGCTATCTGGCCGCCATAGGTGATGTCCTGCGGGTCGGTGAAGTCCTGCGCCCGCTGGAATGTATAGGCACCGGCCAGGGTGAAGAAGACGTCCCGGGTGAGCCACAGTGTGGTGGAGGCATTGATGTCGCAGCCGCGTATCTCCACGTAGCCCAGGTTCATCATCTGCCACCGGTACTGGCCATTGCCTTTGGGGATAGCCACTATCTTGTTGTGTATCTGATTGAAGTAGCCGTCCGCCTTGACGGAGAGCGCGCGGAAGACGCCCCGTGCCCATGTCTTGTCGTACTGCACGCCCCCGTCGTACTGCACGGCCGTCTCGGGCTGCAGGGAGATATTGCCCACATCGGTGTAGTAGAGGTCATTGAAGGTCGGCATACGCATGACGCGCTTGTAGAAGGCGCGGAGGTAGAAATGCTCGGTGAGGACGGGGCGGCAGGACAGATAGACGGCGGGCGACCAGTCGGTGCGCAGGGGTGTCGGAGCGGCGAGGCGCGTACGGTCGTGCGTGAAGGTGCCGAGGAGCGAGGCCTGCGCCCGCACATAGCGCCACTCCAGCGCCGTAGCGGCCGCCACCAGCCCCGTGTGGCGCGTGGGATAGACGAAGTTAGCCAGGTTGGCGTCGAGCGTGTTCCACTGCCAGTCGCCGCTCAGCGACAGGTCCCATGTCACGCCGCTCGCGCTGTGGCGCAGGCCGTCGTAGGCGGCGCTGAAGATGCGCCAGCGGCTCGCCAGGCTCATATAGACCTCCTGTTGGAGGAACGTGTTGTCGATATACATGAGCGTGGTGTCGGGGTTGAGGTAACGCAGCCGGTCGTTGCTGTACTTGGCATTGAACTGCATGTCGATGCCGTAGGCGAACGAATAGGTCAGGTTGCCTTGCGCGAAGGCGTTGCGGTCCCACTGGCGCTGGCTGTTGGTCCATACGTTGTTGACGATAGCGCCGGGGATGCCGCGTGCGCTTTGGTAGTAATAGCCCTTGGCGTGCCACTTGCCGGAGGGCAGGTAGCCGAACAGGGCCGCTTCGGCGCGCAGGGCCTCCACGTCGCCATTCTGCCGCACGGCCGTTGTGTCCCAGGCCACCGCCCCCGAGGGCAGGACACGGCGGTAGCGGAAATGGTAGCGCCCGTGGGCGTGGGTATATTCCGCCGAGGCGGAGAGGTGGATATGCTCGGTCAGCCGCTGCTCGTAGAGCACGGACGGGTTGGCCAGTCCGAAGGTGCCGCCGCGGAGCGAGAGGCGGATGTTATAGGGCTTGCCCTCGACAAAACGCGGACGCCGCGTGCGCAGGTAGAGCGTACCGGCAGAGCCGTAGTCCTTAGCGGGTTGGAAGAGCTCGGGCTTCTGGCCGTTGTAGAGGCTTATCTCCTCGATATTATCCATGCTGAACTTGCCCAAGTCCACCGTGCCGTTCTGGGCGTTGCCCACCTCGATGCCGTCATAGAAGACGCCCAGGTGGTGCGTGCCCATGGAGCGGACGTCGATGGTCTTGAGGCCGCCCACGCCGCCGTAGTCCTTGATTTGCACGCCGCTGAAGTAACGCACCGCATCCGCCACGGACTGGCTCCCGAGCGACTGCAACCGCGCGCCTTCCAGCCGTTGCACGGGGAAGACGGGCTGCTCGCGCCGCTGCGCACGCACCTCCAACTCATCCAGCCGGAACATCTCCGCCACCGAGTCGGCCGCGCCCGCCTTATCCGACCGTCCCGACGCCTCCGCCGACACAGCCTCCTGCCCATACCCCCACAGCGGGCAGAGCAGGCACACCAAACAAGCGATATATATGCGCAGATGTCTCAAAACGGGTGCAAAGGTACAAAAAAATACGCATATGTGCAAATCAGAGCCCACGAGAGGGGTGTTTTTTCCCGAGGGGAGGCATCCGCCTAACAGACCTGGAACAGAGCTGAAGCGATGCTGGAACGATGCTGGAACGATGCTGGAACGATGCTGGAACGATGCTGACCCATTCAGCGGCCTGTCAGTCAGCCTTATCCATCCCTCAGGTTCGGGTCAGCTTCGGGTCAGGTTCGGGAGCCGAACGCGACCGTTACCTGATCGTTACCTGATCGTTACCTGACCGTTACCTGACGGATGCTCCGCGGCACTCAGACACAGCGCCGGCGTGCCCCAGAGGAGCACGCCGGCGGCGAGAGGTTGCTGTCAAGCAATGATTAGTCGATCTCTTCTTCGGCACTGAAGTCGTTGGAAGAGCCGGTGATGACCGACAGAACAGGGTCTTGGAGCAGCGGGGCTCCGTTGTGCAGTGCGACAAACTCGGTCGCAGGGAACATATAGGTCTTTTTCATAATCGTTCTGGATTTCTGGAGTTCTGGAATTCTAGAGGACTAGTCTTACTTCACAATCTGGCCTTGCAC
>JAFUUE010000030.1 GCA_017483945.1 Paludibacteraceae bacterium
AAAGGTGCTGATTGACGGTCGCCTGTATATCCTCCGTGGTGAGAAGATGTACGATGCAACCGGTAAGTTGCTGAAATAATAATGAATTACGTAGGCGTGCACCATATGCGCACGCCTACGTAAGCCGCTAAAGAAATAATCAATAATCATATGAAGAAAATGTATAACAACCCGGAAACAGAGATTGCTGCGATAGATGCGATGAGTCCGCTACTACTACTTCCTGTATCGGAAGATTCAACAGTGGATCCGGAGACTCCTCCCATCCCTCATGCTCCGACGAACCGCAACGTCGTCATCGGAGAGTAATCGCCCCCTCTGCGCATGAGGCTCACATCTCTGCCCATGCATAACAGCACCTCAGCCCGGCCGATGGTCGGGCTGAGGTGGCTGTGTACTCGTCCGGGGGCGTCTTAATCGCTTCGCGTCCCGGATGAATCCCTATCAGAGGCAGAGTAGAGGTTGGGAAGAGTCAGTTGTGGTAGAGCAGGCTATGGCATGCATCAATGACATAGGCAACCGACTCGCCGGTCTCCTGCACGGTGTAGATTGTGTAGGCAAAATGGAAATCTTCGGCAATAAACTCATGGTAACCGGCGTCAATCCACGCTTGCTTATAGCGGGCCGGCGGGTAGATGGTAGCAAAAGAACCCAGTTCGCGGAGGGCAGCGTATAGGCGCTCCTTCTTCCGTTTGACCGTTGCTTCATCCAGCGTCGGGTGCAGAGTCATAGAGACAGCATAGAACTCAGCTATCTGCACGTGCACATTCTTATCAATGCGAACAATCATGCTTGTGGATGATAGAAATCGTGAATCAGTTGGGAGAGCCTCTGTTCTGATTCCTCGACAGACAGCGTCTTGTCGTTCAATTCAGCCAGACGGATAGTCGGATAAGCGGTGCTCGTCTGTGTGGTGCCGAACAACGGCGTATCGTTTCTTGTCGGAATAGCGGAGGGGTTCATGATAGATGGGATTACGTTTTCTGCTGCAAAGGTAGTAAAAATATTGTATTTGTGCAAGTCCTGACCTAAAAATATTCTCTTTTTAGGGTGGCTGTGTACTCGTTGTACTCGTTCGGGGGGGGGCATACGGACAGATAGTGTAGATGCTTGAGAGATTCTTGAGATATGCTGGGAGGGGCGATGGCTCAGTAGGGATGATGTATGAAAAAATTGCCCTGCACTTTTTGCACTTTCTGCACTTTCAACCACTTCAAACCATCTTAAACCATTTCAAACCATCTTAAACCATCTTAAACCATTTCAAACCATCTTAAACCATTTCAAACCATCTTAAACCATTTCAAACCATCTTAAACCACTTCAAAAGTGCAAATAGTGCAGATAGTGCAATGTGTTTTTTACGTAATAGTGCCACACCGCCCTCACACTCCGTTAGTGATTCTTAGAGGTTCATAGTTGTTCTTAGTCGTTCAGGGTAGGCCGTCGAGGCTCGTAGTAATCCGGAAGAATAGAAAGACTAGTTGGACTAGTAGGACTAGACTGACTAGTTGGACTAGTAGGATTGGAGGTGGAGAAGATTTTATTTGCATATGTGCGGAAATAGTTGTACCTTTGTGCTCAAAATCCATAATACGCAATTATGCATTTATCATAACGCATACTATCATAACACTATACTACTATGCAAATCTCTTTACGACAAACATTATTCGGCGTGCTGGTGCTGATGGGGGCGGTGGCAGTATGGGCTGCTGACGGGAAGCGCAATCCGGCTTATGAGGCGTATATCGCCCAGTGGCAGGATGTGGCGGTGCAGCAGCAGCAGGACTTCGGTATCCCCGCCGCTATCACGCTGGCGCAGGGTCTGCTGGAGTCTTCGGCGGGCAAGAGCGAACTGGCGCAGAATGCGCATAACCACTTCGGCATCAAGTGCACGAGCGACTGGCTGGGCGGTTCGTACTACTACGACGATGACCGGCGCGGCGAGTGCTTCCGCGTGTATGCCGACCCGATAGAGTCCTACAACGACCATGCGCTGTTCCTGCAGCGCAGCCGTTATAAGACGCTGTACGACATCCCCGTGACGGACTATAAGCGCTGGGCGCAGCGTCTGCGCGAGTGCGGCTATGCAACGGACCCGCTGTATGCGCAGAAGCTTGTGCGTATCATCGAGGACTACGGCCTGAGTGAGGTGTATGCAGCCGTGACGGGTGCGCCGACAGAGGAGGCGGAGGGGAAAGCCGACCCTTTTTCTGAGAGCGGCAGCGACGAGTCGCGCGCCGTGTCGCAGTCGGGGACGCGCTTGGTGCGTGACACCATCACGCTGGGCCGCCGGTCGGAGACCGCATATGTGGCGCCGCTGAGTGCGTCGCAAGAGAAGGAGCGGTTCTACCTGACGCATCCCAAGATGAAGAACAACGGGCGGACGTATATCGTCGCCATGGAGGGCGATACGTATGCCAATATCGCGTTCCGGCTGAATATCCGCGAACGGACGCTGCGTGTGTTCAACGACGCGCTGGGCCGTGAGTTGCAGCCGGGGGACTATGTCTATCTGTTCTTCAAGCGCGGGCAGGCTCCTAAGGAGAAAACCCTGCTGTGGGTGCATCCGGGCGAGAGCCTGTGGCAGGTGTGCCAGCGCGAGGGCGTGCGTGTGGAGAAAGTGCGCAAGTACAATGAGTTCGCTCCGACGGTGGACGTGTTCCGCACGCGGCAGAGCATCTATATGCGGAAGCCTCCGAAAGAGTAGTCGAAAGGAGCTTAGAGCACTCCAAATAAATCGCGGGCGCGGTCTGTGACCGAGACGAGAAGCCCGCGTCCCCGGTGGGTAAAGGAGTACGGATTTTACGGAACGCAGGACGCGTATGGCAAGGACGATAGGTGATTTGATGGTGGATTATCTGCGCGAGAGCGGTTTGGAGAAACCGCTGTTGGAGCGCCGGATGGTCGAGCTGTGGCCGGAGGTCATGGGCTCGATGGTGGCGCGTATGACGCGCAGCGTGGAGGTGCGTGAGGGGGTGCTGTATGTCCGCCTGAGTAACGCCGCCCTGCGGGCGCAGCTGTTCGACTGCCGTTTTGAGTTGGTCAAGCGGCTGAATGACGCCGCCGGGGCAGAGGTGCTGCGGGATGTGAGACTGGGATAGGTTGCATAAAATAAGGAAAAACGGTGCGTCCTCTTGCATGTTCCGAAAAAAAACACTATCTTTGCATTGGAAAATTGACATAGATGAGTATGGATAAGGTTAAGTATTGGCTTGATTTGGCGGATTACGACTATGCAACAGCCGGTGATTTGATGACGTCAAAACGATGGCTTTACGTAGCTTTCATGTGTCATCAGACATTGGAGAAGACTATCAAGGCTTATTATACCGGATGTCTGTCGGATACACCTCCGTATATTCATAATTTGACACGCTTGGCGGAGTTATCCGGCTTATATGCTCAGATGACGAACGAGCAGCGGATGTTTCTGGATGCAATAACCCCGCTGAATATAGAGGCCCGGTATCCGGATTATAAGTCTTTACTGGCTTCCAGCCTTAACCACGATGTGTGTGCCCGACTGATGCGGCAGACCTATGAGATGCAATCATGGATAAAGAGCAAGCTATAAAATTGGTTCAGTCCTATAAGAATGCGATACTACCTTTGTATGCCAATGCAAAGGTGTATCTCTATGGCTCGTATAGCAAGGGAACGGCGCATTCGGATAGCGATATAGATGTGGCGGTTATTGTGCCTCATGTGTCGGGGGATTGGTTCTCCATCGTTCCTCCTCTATGGACGCAGGCGCGTCAAATCAGTTCTCTCATCGAGCCGGTCTTGATGGAGGAGAATGAACACTCTCCACTCTATGATGATGTGATGAGGACAGGAGTAGTAATTTGAGAGTATAACTTACCCCACAAGCGGTTAATCCCTTAGGCGGATTGCCGCTTTTTGTGTACAAGATGGTTTTTCCGACAAACATAGAAGATAAGATTGATTTTGGCGTGATACGCAGTGTGCTGCGCGGGGCGTGCCGCTCGGACCTCGGACGCGAGCAGGTGGAGGCGATGCAGTTCAGCAGCGACTATGCGTATCTGTGCGGCGTGCTGGCCGAGACACGCGAGATGACGGCATTGCTGCGCGACGGGAGCCTGAGTTTTCCCCGCGGGGAGATATGTGACCTGCGCGAGGCGCTGGGGCGTGTGCGTGTGGCGGGGCTGTACCTGGACGAGGGCGAACTGGACATGCTGCGCAAGACGTTGCGTTATGCGGTGGAGTTGGAGCGGTTCTTCGTCTCGCTCCCCGAAGCGCGTTATCCGCACCTGATGTCACTGCCGGACGTGGCGGACGATGCGGGCGACCGCTCGTCGCTGCTGGAGGGCGTGGTGCGGACGGCGGACAGGGTGCTGGACCGGTACGGACGTATCGCGGACAGCGCGTCGGCCGAGATGGGCCGTATCCGCCGAGAACTGCGCCATGCGCAGGGTAATGTAGGGCGTGTGTTGGACGGGATACTGCGCCGGGCGCAGGCGGAGGGCATCCTGGACAAGGAGGCCGCTCCGACCTTGCGCGAGGGGCGGCTGGTGCTGCCAGTGCCGCCGGCGTACAAGCGCCGCCTGGGCGGTATCGTACATGACGAGTCGGCCACGGGCAAGACGGTGTATGTGGAGCCGCAGGAGGTGGTGGAGGCCAATAACCGGATTCGGGAGTTAGAGGGCGAGGAACGGCGGGAGCGTATCCGCATCCTGCAGGAAGTGACGGCGTCGTTACAGCCGGCACTACCCGCTATCTCGGATGCGTCGGCGATGATGGGGCATGTGGATTTTCTGCTGGCCAAGGCTGCACTGGCCGAGGAGTTGGGCGGTGTGGTGCCGGTGTTGCGGGATGAGCCGATGATAGACTGGCGGGAGGCGCGTCATCCGGTGCTGTACCTGAACTTCCGGAGACAGGGGAAGAGCGTGGTGCCGCTGACGCTGCGGCTGACGGACAAGCGCATACTGGTCATCTCGGGTCCGAACGCCGGCGGTAAATCGGTGTGTCTGAAGACTGTGGCGATGCTGCAGTACATGGTACAGTGCGGTCTGCCGGTGCCGATGGACGAGAGCAGCACGATGGGTCTGTTTGAGCGGCTGATGATAGATATAGGGGACGAGCAGAGCATAGACGACGACCTGAGTACGTACAGTTCGCATCTGCGTAACATGAAAGCTTTTGTGCAGCAGGCGGACGGGCGGACGCTGTTCCTGATTGATGAGTTCGGCACAGGCACGGAGCCGCTGATAGGCGGGGCTATCGCCGAAGCGGTGCTGGAGCAGCTGAACCGGCAGGGTGCGTTCGGCGTAGTGACAACGCACTATACGAATATCAAGCATTTTGCGGAGGAGCATGAGGGTGTGGTCAACGGCGCGATGCTGTATGACCGCGGTCAGTTGCGCCCGCTGTTCCAACTGAGCGTGGGTCAGGCGGGCAGCTCGTTTGCCATCGAGATAGCGCGGCAGATAGGACTTCCGGAGGCTATTGTGCAGCAGGCGGTGGACAGCATCGGCGCGGAGCATATCGACTACGACAAGCACCTGCAGGACATAGCGCGTGACAAGCGTTACTGGGAGAACAAGCGTCAGCATATCCGCCAGCAGGAGAAGCGTCTGGAGGAGCGCACTGCATACTACGAGCAGGAGATAGCGGGTCTGAAGGCGAAGAAGCGTGAGATGCTGGCCGAGGCGCAGCAGCAGGCGGCGGACCTGTTGGCCGAGAGTAATGCGGCGATAGAGCGGACGATACGTGAGATTAAGGAGGCCAAAGCCGATAAGGAACGCACGCGTGCGGCGCGCAAGCGTGTGGAGGCGATGAAGGAGAAGGTGGCTCCGATGGAGAAGAAGAAGGAGGAGAAGGGCCGTGGTGCCCGTGCGGAGAAGGGGGAGAAAGCGGTGCTGCGTGACTTGCGTGACCTGCGTATGCTCACGAAGAACCCCGCACGATACCTGAGCGAAGATACGAAGACGCCCAAGCGTCTGCAGAGCAGCAATATAGCAGACGAGATGCGTCGGCGGAAGTTATCCTTTTCGCGCGAGTTGGACCTGCGCGGCATGCGTGCGGACGAGGCGTTGGAGGCGGTGATAGCATACATGGACGATGCTATCATGGTGGGCGCTGATGAGGTGACGATACTGCACGGCACGGGCACGGGTGCGTTGAAGCAGGTGGTGCGTGAGTACCTGAGCGACAAAGCGAAGCGTATGCACAGGAGCGGCCGCGGGGAGATGACTTTCCACGACGGCGACCCGGACCGCGGAGGCGCGGGACTGACGATAGTGGAACTATAGCAATGATAGGTGAGCAACCTACTAATCACCTACTAATAACATACTAATCACATACTAAATCTACAGGTTTTATAGATGTTTTCAAGCATGAAACGAGTTGTATTATTGGTGTTGCTGCTGGCGGGGACGTTGGCCTACGGGCAGCACTACGAGACGATGCGTCTGACGGCTTCGATGTCGGAGGACGGTTTGTACCCGGGATTCGGCGAAGCGCGTTACAGCGTCGGCGTGTCGGGTGAGTATGCGTATAACCTGACATGGGGTCATTACGGGAATGTGAATGTGCAGGCGTTGCTGCCGTTGAACGAGCATTTCGAGATGACGGCCGGTGTGCAGGCGGGGTTCGCGGGCGCCTATACGGGCACCGTGGTGCTTCGTCCGAAGTTCGGGTTGCCTGTGGGAGAGATGTTCGTGGATGCGGGCGTGCTGTACAAGGCACTGACCGTGGACCGTCAGCATGACTTCTGCGCAGCGTTGAGCGTAGGTTACCGGTTTGATTACCTGTCGGTTCAGGTGGGTATGTTCAGCCGCGTGATGAGCAGTTTCGACCGCGACTGGCACTCGGAGGAGACCTTCAACAGCGAGCCGTTCAACGTGATGTACCGTGTGGAGGTGTTCTGTCGTCCGCAGCGGAGCCGGTGGAACGTGTCGGCATGTGTGGCCAACTACGATGACTTCCAGATGGAGCGAGTGTGGCAGCCGCTGTTCATGCTGGGCGGTCGTTATGACGTGACGGATAACTGGCGTGTGCAGTTGGCAGCAGAGTGTAAGTTGACGGGTATGTTTCACCTGAATGCGGCGTACTACGGCACGAATGTGCGCGTGGGGGCAGAATATCGGTTTTAACCAATAAATGTGATATTATGAGAAAGTTACGTTCTATATATGTAGGTTTGTCGGTGGTGGTGTTGTCGGGTTGTACGACGCTGTTTCCCAACTTGGACTTAGTCGGTATGTTCTACGGCTCGAGTCCGCGGACGGATGTCCGTTTTGAGCAGTCGATGGCTTATAATGACTCGGCGGGTTATGCGCATATCACGGTGCTGAACGAGGAGTATCCGGTGTATGTGTGCACGGACTCGCATGTGGACAGCACGACGCGCAACTTAGGTAAGTTCCTGCATGCTTTTCATCATGACATGAAGAGTCCGTTAGCGATACACCTGGGTGACTTAATCAATGCGCAGGGTAACTACCCGCGTTTTGACTCGGCTTGGCGGGCTTCTTACTATGCGCCGACGGAGGAGTTTATGAAGGTACAGCCGGAGAGGCTGTTCCTGACGGCGGGTAACCATGATATTTACTTCGGTCAGTGGGAGCAGTTCCGGCAGTATTTCAAGACCTCGACCTATTGGTTTGACACGCAGACGGCGTCGGGCAAGGTGCTGGACCTGTTTATCTGTCTGGACTCGAGTGAGGGAACGCTGGGTGTGAGGCAGTTAGCGTGGCTGGAGCAGGTGCTGCAGCAGGCGCAGGGGAAGAACTATCGGCACGTGGTGGTGTTCACGCATACGCATATGTTCAAGCAGGATGCGTCGCAGGGCCATACGTCGAACTACGTGATGGAGGAGACATACCGCATCACGGGGCTAATGAGTAAGTACGGGGTGGATATGTACTGGAGCGGTCACGACCACAGCCGCGAGGTGACGCAGTACGGCGGTGTGACGTATATAATCGTGGATGCCATCCAGGATCCGGAGGAGAAACCGGCGTATATGGTGGCGACGATGGGGGAGAAGATAGGATATAGATTTGTAGAGTTGTAGGTCGCTGTTGAGCAGCGAATCGCGGGCGAGCCGCCCGCGTCCCAGGTGGGCGCGGTCTGTGACCGAGACATAATAAACCAGCGTTTCAGGCAGGAGTTAGGGCGGGGCACTGAGAGGTGCCCTGCTTGTTTTTAGTGGGTAAGGGTGTCAGGATGGGAGGTGAGGGTGTTGAGGAGGGCGGTGAGGGCGTCGAGGTCGCTTTGGCGCTTGCCGATATGGTAGGAGAGTTGTTCGCCGGAAGCGAGTGTGAGGCAGACGGTATAGTCATGGCGGATGATGTCGGGGTCGAGCCGTGAGGGGCGCGTCCGGTCGGTGACGGTGTAGGAGCGTATATCCGTGTATGGTACAGGCCGTTGTGCAATGAGGAGGAGGCTGTGCTCGGGGAAGGCGAGCAGTGCGCGCTCGTAGGTCTTGAAGGCGAAAGCGATATTAAGGGAATAGGGGCCGTAGCGGTCGATGAGCTGTTGGCGATAGGCGAAGAAGTCCTGTTCGCGCTGTTGCTGTTCGCGCCGTGTCTGACGTGCTACTTCGTTGAGTGTGCGTGTTTCTTCGATATTCTTCTGATGTCTGCGCATGGTTCGTTGTCTCCATCCGATGCGTGAGCATAATGTGCCGGCGGCGATGACGGCGAGTGCCCATGCGAGGTAGGGGACGGCCTGTGCGTCCTTGGCGTAGTCGAAGCGTGCTTTGAGGATAGGTGTCTCGTAGCGATAGACCTCGAGCGGGAAGTCGAGATAGGTGATGTCCTCGGTGTATTCGACGGGTGGCAGCGAGCGGTCGAGGATGATGAGTGCGTTGATAACCAGAGCGAGGGACAGCAGTGCGACGCCGCAAGTCTGGCGTATGGCGGTGTCGCGGCGTGCGGCGGGCAGTTGCTCCTCGTCCTCGGCATAGGAGATGTGCATGTAGCAGAGGGCTGCGAGGACGAGCAGCATGACGGAGGCGAGTGCCAGGATGGTGTGCATATCCAACATGGAGAGTAATCGTTTTGAGAATACAAAGGTACAATAAATAATTGATATATGCAAATTTCGGGTGTGTAAGCGCAAAAAAAGCAGATTTAATTTGCATGAATCAAAAAATATGAGTAACTTTGTATCGGTGTAGCGTGTATAAACATGTGCGCACTATCATTGAATAATAACCTTGATTAACATATTTATCCATGGAAATTACTTTTTCAATCAACTACCGTGCCCAATGGGGGCAGGAGTTGTGTCTGATTGAGACACGCGAATCGATACTCGGTTGGAGCGAGGCGCACCCGTTGGTGCTGACATGCCACGGCGAGGACTACTGGACGGCAGTGGTACAGGTGTCGGATTTTGCGGGGAGTATTCAATACAAATATGCGATTCGTCTGAGTGATGGCGGATACATCTACGAGGCGGGTGAGCCTCGCGAGATGGCGTTGCGCATGGCCGACAGGAAGCTGGAGGTGCATGACTACTGGCAGGCGGTCGATTACGAGAAGTCGTTCTACACGACGGCTTTCCTGAAGGCACTGTTCCGCCGTCCGGAGAAGACGCTGTTTGAGGTGCCGTCCGCAGGCAAGCGCAGCAAGCGCGGCAATGTGCGGCTGAGCATCGACCTGCCGCAGATACTGCCGAGCCAGGGTGTGGCGGTGATGGGTAACGTGCCCGAATTAGGGAACTGGAACGCGTCGGAGAAGCTGGTGCTGAGCGATGCGCATTTCCCGATATGGACGGGCGATATAGAGGTGGCGCCGGACCAGGTGGTGGAATATAAGTATGTGATATATGACTTGTTCTCCGGTGCTATCGTGGATATGGAGTGGGGTGAGAACCGGCATATATGGGGTATCCGTAAGGGAGTGAAGATAGAGCAGCACGACCGTTCGTTCCGCCGCACGCAGCCTCGGTTCAAGGGGGCCGGTGTGGCCGTGCCGGTGTTCTCGCTTCGCACGGAGGAAGGCTTCGGTATCGGAGAGTTCCAGGACCTGAAGAAGCTGGCCGACTGGGCTGCGATGACGGGTCAAAAGATGATACAGACGCTGCCTATCAACGACACGACGCTGACGCACACGAACCTGGACTCGTACCCGTATAATGCGGTGAGTGTGTTTGCGCTGCATCCTATCTACATCAACATCGAGAAGATGGGCCGTCTGACGCCTGCGCAGAAGAAGAAATACGAGGCGACGAAGGCGGAGTTCAACGCGAAGTCGATAGCGGACTACCAGTGTGTGTATGACGAGAAGACGAAGTACTTCAAGGCGATATACAAAGCCGACAAGGACTCGCTGTTCGGCAGCACCGAATACAAGGAGTTCTTTGCGAAGAACAAGGAGTGGCTGGAGCCTTATGCCGAGTTCCTGCACAAGCGTGACAAGCAGCCGAAGGACTACTACTATTTCCTGCAGTTCCATGCGGACCGGCAGTTGGCGGACGCGGTGGCTTATGCTCACTCGGTGGGTGTGGCCATGAAGGGCGATATACCCATCGGTATCAGTCCGGACTCGGTGGATGCGCATACCGACCCGCAACTGTTCCACCTGGACGCGAGTGCGGGTGCTCCGCCCGATGACTTCGATGCCCGCGGTCAGAACTGGGGCTTCCCGACCTATAACTGGGACGTGATGGCGCAGGACAACTACCTGTGGTGGCGTCGTCGTTTCCAGAAGATGCAGGATTATTTTGACGCCTACCGTATCGACCATATCTTGGGCTTCTTCCGCATATGGCAGATGCGCAAGAGCGATGTATGGGGCTTGTGCGGTCATTTCTCGCCGGCGATGCCGTACAGTCTGCAGGACCTGTGGAACATGGGTGTGCAGCTGGACGAGGACCGCATGACGAAGCCGTATATCCGCAGCAACTTCCTGGGCGATGTGTTCGGCTATGACACCGAGTACGCGAAGGAGCATTTCCTGAACACGAACGACGGCTATATCTACTGGTTCAAGGACGAGTTTGACACGCAGAAGAAGGTGCAGCAGTGGTTCGAGAGCCAGGGGCTGACGGACGACAAGAGCAAGAACCTGATGAACGGTCTGCTGTACTTGCACTGTGAGGTGCTGTTCGTGCGTGACCAGACCCGGCCGGAGCTGCTTCACCCGCGTATCAGCATCTACCAGTCGCACTCGTTCACGGAGTTGTACGACGACCAGAAGCAGGTGCTGATGAACATATACAACGACTATTTCTTCCGCCGTCATACGGAGTTCTGGCGTCAGAGCGCGATGCGCAAGTTGCCGACCCTGATAGGTGCTACGCACATGTTGGTATGCGGCGAGGACCTGGGTATGGTGCCTGCGTGCGTGCCTCAGGTGATGCACGAGTTGCAGATACTGAGTCTGGAGATACAGCGTATGCCGAAGGACCCGACGGTACAGTTCGCCCATCCGGCGGACGCGCCTTACCTGAGCGTGTGCACGACGGGAACGCACGATACGAACCCGCTACGCGCATGGTGGGAAGAGGACCGCGAGGTGACACAGCGTTTCTACAACGACCAGATGGGTTGGTGGGGCGATGCGCCTAAGGAGATGACGCCTGAGATAGCGGAGTTCATCGTCAACCAGCATATGTACAGCCCGGCGATGTGGGTGATACTGCCTCTGCAGGACTGGTTCGCCATCGACGGCGAGGTTCGTCTGGCGGACGCCCATGCCGAGCGCATCAACCTGCCGAGCAACCCGCGTCATTTCTGGAACTGGCGTATGCACCTGAGTATCGAGGAGTTGCTGAAGAAAGATGCGTTCAACGCGCATGTACGTCGTCTGACGAGCGTGCGATAACAGAATGTCAGCGAAAAGGGCAGAATGGTGACATTCTGACACTACGGCAACCGTACTGTCTACCGTCGGTAACGGTACGGACATCGTACGGAGCCGGAAGCGTCCCGATTGCGGTATCATAATGTAAGTAAAACGAGCGATAAAGTAGCAAAATGACAGAATTGCACCAATTAGAGCCGAAGGAGGTATTCGGAATATTTGACCAGATACGTCAGATTCCCCGCGCGAGCAAGCATGAGGAGCGCATCAGTCAGTGGCTGGTGGACTATGCAGCGGCGCACGGTATTGAATGTCAGCGCGATGCGGCGCTGAATGTAGTGATGCGTGTGCCGGCGAGCGAGGGGTATGAGGCCCATGCGGGCGTGATACTGCAGGCGCATATGGACATGGTATGCGAGAAGAACGGAGACGTGCAGCATGATTTTGCGACGGACCCGATAGAGACGTATGTCGATGGCGAGTGGCTCCGTGCACGCGGGACGACGTTAGGTGGCGACGACGGTATCGGTATGGCGATGGCGTTAGCCGCGCTGACGAGCGAGCGAGTGAAGCATCCTGCGCTGGAGGCGCTGTTCACCGTGGACGAAGAGACGGGTCTGACCGGCGCGTTCAACCTGGGCGAAGGGATGCTGCACGGCAAGCGTCTGATCAACCTGGACAGCGAGGATGACGGCCAGATATTCATCGGCTGCGCGGGCGGGATAGACACCCTGGCGCGTCTGGCGTACCGTCCTGTGCCCGTTCCCGCGGGGCTGTTTGCGGCCCGTGTGGCGGTGAGCGGACTGACGGGCGGTCACTCGGGCGACGACATCAACAAGGGTCGTGCGAACGCCAACAAGGTGCTGGTGCGCTTCCTGTTTGGGCTGAGCAGCAAGACGGAGATGCACCTGGTGCACATCGACGGCGGTAACCTGCGTAACGCCATCGCCCGCGAGGCGGAGGCGACGGTGCTGGTGCCGATGGGGTACAAGGAGCAGCTGCGGATAGAGTTCAACCTGTTTGTGAGCATGATAGAGGCGGAGTACGAGGGCCTGGAGCCGTCGATGCGGCTGACGTTAGAGAGCACGGAGATGCCGGACGAGATGGTGCAGGACGAGACGGCGCAGCGGCTGATACTCGCACTATACGCCTGTCCTCACGGCGTTATCGGCATGTCGAGGGATATGCCGGGGCTGGTGGAGACGAGCACTAACCTGGCCAGCGTGAAGATGCGTGACGGATATATAGAAGTGAACACATCGCAGCGCAGTAGTGTGGAGAGCAAGAAGCACGATATCAAGCAGATGGTGGAGTCGGCGCTGCGGTTGAGCGGTGCGGAAGTGACACACGGCGACGGCTATCCGGGTTGGGCGCCGAACGTGAAGAGCGCGTTGCTGGACACGACGCGCCGGGCGTATGTGGCGCTGTTCGGCGCGGAGCCGGAGGTGAAAGCGATACATGCGGGTCTGGAGTGCGGGCTGTTCCTGGAGAAGTACCCGTGGCTGGACATGGTGAGCATCGGTCCGCAGATGTACGGCGTCCACTCGCCGGACGAGCGGCTAAGTATCCCCTCGACGGGGCGCTGCTGGCAGTGGCTGTGCAAGACGCTGGAGGAGCTGTGAGTTTTTAGTCGAAAGCCCTTTTTTAGTCGAAAGTCGAAAGCCGAAGGTCGAAAGCAGGGTGCGTCTAAGGACGCAATCGCGGGCGAGCCGCCCGCGTCCCAGGTGGTCGAAGGTCGTGCACAGCAATAAAGTCCAGAGTACGGATTTTACGGAAAATAGGAAGCCTCACCCGATGGGTGGGGCTTTTTGATGGTGAGATGTAAGTAATTAATAAATAATAAATAATAATTAATAAAGGAACACGGAGGGGGGAGGGGGAATAGGAGGTGTTGAGGGGCTTTTAGAGGGGTTAGTGGCGGATGAGGGCGCGGTAGGCGGGGGCGGGGGAGCGATGGGAGGGGGCACTCTTGCCGGCTTCGGAATGGGAGCCGGAGGAGGAGAGGGGGTCAGCCCAGTCTTCTTGCATGAGGAAACCTGTATCGAAGCGGACCAGGGCGGTCTGCGGTATGATGTAGGGATGTTTAGTGGTGTGAGTCATTTGGGGTGTGTTGTTTAGTGTTGTTTAATATTGTTTAGTGTTGTTTAGTATTGTTTAGTATTGTTTTTGGGGGGTCTCCCGTGTTGGTGCACGGGAGACCGTTGCCGGTTAGGGGTTATCGTATGCGTTTGCCTGCCGCGTCGAACATCATGCCATTGCGTAGGATATAGACATGGTCGTTGAGGAGTATCTTCCGGGTCGGGTCGGGCTCGTCGGAGAGTCGGTCGGTGCCGGTGGTGACGGGTTGGATGACGGTCCGGGGCATGAGCGTGAGGGCGAAGCCTGTGGTTGTGCCCTTGGGGAGCGTGAGGGTGTAGGGCGCAAGCGACAGGTTCCATACGGGCACGCCGTACTCGGTGAGCCACAGTTCGGTATGGTCGGGGAGTTGCTCGGCCTGCAGGAGGTAGTAGCCTTCGGCGGGTGCGTAGAGGCTGATGTCGAAGGTGGTTCCGCCGGCCTGCTCGGGCAGTTCGACAGCGCAGAGTTGCTTGCCGTAGGCGGTGCTCCAGATCTGAGGTATCTTGGCCGATGCGGGTGTGCCCATCTTGAGTAGGTCGTGTCCGATGCTGTAGGTGTTGTCGGCGTCCTGGGCGGCAGCGAGGTAGAGGTGGTCACCGGTGGCGGAGCCGTTTACGGCAGTGAGGCTGACAGCGGCATAGTCGGGCGTGTCGCTGAGGCGTTGACGCTGCGGAGCCCGCAGGTCGCGGAGGGTCGCCTCCGGGTCGGGCGTGTTATAGACGACGCTGGTAGGTTGAGCCACTTGGACGAAGACCGCGGAGCCGACGACGTAGGTGTAGCCGTCGATAGGCTGTGAGGTGTAGGAGTTGGTGGCATGGTCGTAAATCTGCACGATGGAGACGTTGTCAATCTGCAGGTTGGCATGGGTGAGTGTGCCGTTGCCGATACCGTTCCATCCGCTCTGGTCGCCGGTGCCGGTGGCTGCTATGCGGTAGTCGTCGGGTGTGCCGAGTGCGGCGCCTGTGACTTTCCGGAAGCGGTAGCGCGGTGCGGGGTTATTGATGGTCATGGTGTAGTACTCGCCGGGTTGGAGGATGCCGTGGTATTTCTTCCAGCCGTAGTTGCCTTGGGCTTGGATGTCCTCGTAGTGTGCCATGATGGCATAGTGGGTCTCAATCTGGAGGTTGTTGTTCCACGCGCCGTTTTGCCAGCGTGAGACGCCGTGTGCGGCATCGACGGGGAAGGGGACGGTGAAGTCGTACCATCCGGGTGTGCAGCTGCCGGACTGGTCGAGGACGAGTTCGAAATAGACATCGCCGTTGATGGCCAGTTTGTCGGGGTTGGTGACTTGTCCTGAGCGTCCGGGGTGGGCGGGGTTGGTGCCGTCGCTCTCGTTGCCGATAGCGGCCTCGATGATGAGGTTGCGGACGTCGAGTTCGCCATTGCCGAGGATGAGTTCGCCGCCGTTGTGGACGGTGATGTCGCCATAGGCAGCACGCTCGAACGAGTCGTCGTCTCCTATCTCGAGTACGCCGCCGTCTTGGATGGTGATGTTGGCTCCCTCGATGATGGTGAGGCTTCCGACGCTGACATGGTTAGTCACTACGACATCGGCATTGACAAAGACTTTGTCATCGTCTCCCGGTGTGTCTCCATTCTGCCAGTTGTCGCTGCTGTTCCAGTTGTCGCCATCGGTGCCGTTGCTGCCGACGAAAGTGTATCCCTCCAGCACCTCGACGGAGACGGAGCCCGTAGCGTTGAGGTAGTTGGGGTCGGCGGAGGTGAAGGTGACGGGCAGGTTGTGGGTGCCCAGCTCCAGGAAGTTGTGGTCGGCATCCAGTTCGGTCGGCCAAGAGCACGAACCGATGGTGCCGCCGATGTTAGAGAGGACGGCGCGGCTGAGCGGTTGTCCGAAGCGGATATGTGAGGCGGTGATATTGAGCACGGGTTCGGCTTGGGCGATGTTGAGCGGCACGTCCAGTTCGACCGCGTTGTACCAGTCGGTGTTGTCGGGTGTGAAGCGGACGGTGGCGGTGGTG
>JAFUUE010000031.1 GCA_017483945.1 Paludibacteraceae bacterium
CCTCCCATTCCCTCACGCTCGCCCCTCCCCACAGGACACGACTGCCACCTGGGCCGCGGGCGGCTCGCCCGCGGATGCGCCACAAGGCGCAGGACATCATCATCGGCACCTCCGTGTCTTACGACCCGACCGCGGGCGAGCCGCCCGCGTCCCGGGTAGCACATCTCGGGTGGTATGTCTCGGTCACAGCCCGCGTCTCTGGTAGCACATTCCGGGTGCTCCGAATGTGCCTTCAACTTTCGTCTATTGCGTCGGCCTGGGAGGCCGACAATATCGACTCCCCGCTCCGCTGAAAACCTGTACCGTTGTCGCGTGATTGTCGCGTGATTGACGCGTGATTGTCGCGTGATTCGCCTATCGTCACCGCACAAAAAAAGGACCGGTCTCCCGGTCCCTATAGTCTTCATAGTCCTACTATCCTTCCTATTCCCCCTCTTCCGTCATACGCTCCTGCAGCGCCCTATACAGCGGCTCCAGGGGCAGACCCATGACGTTGAAGTAGGAGCCGCGGATGCCGGTCACACCGACATAGCCGATCCACTCCTGGATACCATACGCGCCCGCCTTGTCGAACGGTCGGCAGGTGCGGATATAATAGTCTATCTCGCTGTCTGTCAGCACACGGAACGTCACGTCGGTCGTGTCCACGAACGACTGCTCCCCCGCCCCGTCGCCGGCCGTCAGGACGACGGCGGTGAAGACCTGATGCGTGCGCCCGCTCAGCAGCCGCAGCATGCGCCGGGCGTCCTGCTCGTCATGGGGTTTGCCGAGCACCTGCCCCTCGCACCAGACCAGTGTGTCGGCGGTGATGAGCAGGTCCTCCGCCCCGAGCCTATGCGCATACGCGCGCGCTTTGGCGCGCGCTATATATAGGGGTATCTGCTCCGCCTGCAAGTCGGCGGGGTATGACTCGTCCGCATCGATAGTGACCGTGTCGAACGCAACACCCAGTCCCCCCAACAGTTCGCGACGGCGGGGGCTCTGTGAACCTAAGATAAGACGACGCATCACGAGACGATGAAGAAGGCCGACAACGTGCCGAGCAACATGATGAACTTAAGCAACTGCTGCGCGTTGCGGTACTCGCGCGGCGTCCCCGCCGCCCACAGCAGCCACAGCTCGCAGACCAGCGGGATGAGCAGTCCGCATAGGAGGTAGCGTGTCGCCACGCCGAGGCCGCCCTCCGCCGCGGGCAACATGCCCCACACGACCCATGACGCCAACGCACCCGTCAGCACCAACAGCACCGTCACGACCGTCTTAGCCCACGCCACGCCCAGCACGACGGGCACCGTGTGGCACTCCAGCTCGCGGTCGCCACGCCGGTCCTGCAGGTCCTTGACCACCTCCCGCGCCCATGTCATCAGGAAAGCGAACACGGCGAAGCCGCCGCACCAGGCATAGAGCCGCGGGGCGATGCCCGTGCCCATGAACAGGTCGCCATAGACATGACGCAGGTAGTCCACGTTAGCCACCGCCACAAGCATCGGCGTGAGCGCCGCGCAGAAAGCGACGATGAGGTTACCGACGAACAGCTGGCGCTTATAGCTGGCCGAGTAGAACCACAGCAGCCCGGGCACGATGATGAAGACCGCCCCTAACGTGATACTGCGGCAGCATACCGCCGACGCCAGTCCGCAGGCGATGCCCACGCCCGTCAGCACGTAGAACAGCCGCATGGCCGTCTCCTTGTCGATGACGCGCGTGACAATCAGGTCGTCCGGGCGGTTGATACGGTCAATCTTGACGTCGAACCAGTCGTTGATGACATAGCCCCCCGCGGCCACGCAGACGGTGCCCGCGACGAGCAGAAGCAGCACCCACCATGGCAGGTGCTCCGTGACCAGCGTGTGACGCAGCACGGGCATGACGGCCCAATGCTGCATCACACCCAGCAGGATAGTGACAAACAGCAGGTTATTGATGCGCACCAGGCGCAGGTAGTTCTTGAATTGTTCCATGTCGGATACCGGCGCCCGGCGCCGATTTAAAGTTTAATCTTCAGTATGACGCCCTTCCACGCCGGCAGACTGAGCACCACAGGCTCCTGCGCGTTGAGGGGCAGCGTATAGACCGTATCGGTCAGCAGGTCCACGGCCTGCACCGTCGCCTGCTGCTCCAACTCGAGGTACTCGAACGCCCGTTCGGGCAGGCTGATACGCAGGTCGTCGCGGCGGTCGTGGAAATTGACGGCGCAGAGCAGCAGGCTGTCCTCCGCGCGACGCAGGAAGACGAAGTGCTCGTGGCGGTTGAATGCGGCATCCTGGGCATACTCCAGGTCGTACATCCGCCCGCTGTTGGCCGCCGGCTCGTCGCGGGCGATGGTCAGCAGGCGGCGGTAGAAAGTGCGCAACTCGCGCTGCTCGTCATCGAGCAGCGCGCCGTCGAAGCGCCCGCCGTTAGCCCAGGCCTGCAACGAACGCACGCCCCAGTAGTCGAAGATAGTGGTGCGCCCGTCGATGCCGGAGAAGCCCTCGCAGTCCATGCCCTTCTCCCCGAGCTCCTGTCCCGAATAGATGAGGACGGGGTTGCATCCGAGCATGGCGGTGACTATCATCGCCGGCTCGGCGCACATGCCGCGGCCGCAGAAGAAACCGCTGGCGATACGCTGCTCGTCGTGGTTCTCCATGAAATAGAGCAGCTTGTCCAGTATGTCGTTCTGCGCCTGCCACTGGCGACTGATACCCTCGGCCGCCCAGCCCTTGCTGGTCACGCCGCGCAGGTAGTCGTACATGCCGACCTTGTCGTACAGGTAGTCCATACCCGCAGCCAGGTAGTCGCGGTACAGCGCGGGGTTGTAGCACTCGGCGATGAAGAGCACCTTCTTGTTAGCGCGTCCGCGCCGGTGCGTCACGTGCTCGCGCACCTGCGGGATGACCCATGCGAAGAACTCCACGGGCACCATCTCCGCCATGTCCACGCGGAAGCCGTCCACGCCGCGGTCGGTCCAGTAGAGGAGTATATCCCGCATCTTGAACCACGTGTCGGGAACGGGATCGAACTGCTTCTCCATACCGCCTTGGTAGAAGACGCCGTAGTTCAGCTTCACGGTCTCGTACCAGTCGTTATGCCCGGGGTGGGCGCTGAAGCAGTCGTTGCCGGTGGCCTTGGCGGGGAACTCGCGGTAGTCGCCGATGTCGAACGAGGGCGAGAAAGCCTCGCCGGGGAAGTAATAGAAGTTATTGAGCGGCGAGAAGGCCCACTCGGGGTGGTCGTCCTCGCCCAGGTCGCGCACGCCCGCAGGCTTGCACAGCGACTTGTACTCGCGCGCCACATGGTTAGGCACGAAGTCGATGAGCACCTGCAGTCCGGCGCGGTGGGTGCGCGTGACCAGTGCCTCAAACTCGGCCATACGCTCCGCCTCGTTCACCGCCAAGTCCGGGTCCACGTCGTAGTAGTCGGTGATGGCATAGGGACTGCCGGCCTTGCCCTTGACGATAGCGGCGCTGTTATGCTCGGCCGTGGCGTGGCGTATGACGCCCGTGTACCATACGTGCGTAGCACCCAGGTCGCGTATCGCGCGCAGGGCTTTGGCGTTGATGTCCTCGAAGCGGCCGCAGCCGTTCTCAACGCGACTCCCGTTATTCTTACGGGTCTCGCTGTAGTTACCGAACAAACGCGGCAACAGTTGATAGATAATAGGTTTCAATTCGGTAGGTTTTTAATGTGTGTGTTTCGTGGTATAGCGGTCAGGTCGGGCCCTTCGTCTGCCCCTTCGGGCATATCCGACGGCCCTATATGAGTTATCCCCCGTCCGGTCGGGACGGGGGATAGCCTTGTATCAGAGGAGAGCCATCGTGTCCGAGGCAATCATCAGTTCTTCGTCGGTGGGTATAACAACCACCTTCACGCGGCTGTCCGGAGCCGAGATGACAGCTTCCTTGCCGCGCACACCGGCGTTCACCTCGGCGTCGATGCGTACGCCCATGAACTCCAGCCCCTTGCAGGCCTCGGCGCGCATGCTCGTCTGGTTCTCACCCACACCGGCGGTGAACACGATGATGTCCACGCCGCCCATTGCGGCCGCGAAGGCACCGATGTATTTCTTAATCTTGTAGTTATACATCTCCTGCGCCAGGATAGCGCGCTCATTGCCGGCCTTGCAGGCCTCCTCCAGATCGCGCATGTCGCTGCCTACGCCCGACACACCGGCCACGCCGGACTTCTTGTTGAGCAGGTTGGACATGCCGTCGGCGTCCAGCCCGAGCTTCTTCTGCAGGAAGGTCACGGCTCCGCCGTCCACATCGCCCGAGCGGGTACCCATCATGATACCCTCCAGCGGGGTGAGTCCCATGGTGGTGTCCATGCACTTGCCGTCCTTCACGGCCGCCAGGCTGCCGCCGTTGCCGATATGACAGGTGATGATACGCTGTTTCTCGTAGGGCACGCCGAGGAACTCGCAGGCGCGGGCACTCACGTAGCGGTGGCTCGTGCCGTGGAAACCGTAGCGGCGCACACCGTATTTCTCATAGACCTCGTAGGGCAGCGCGTACATGTAGCTGTAGGCCGGCATGGTCTGGTGGAAGGCGGTGTCGAACACACCGACCTGGGGCAGGCCGGGCATCAGTTCGCTC
>JAFUUE010000032.1 GCA_017483945.1 Paludibacteraceae bacterium
AAACGTGGCCTGGAGATACGTACACCACTCCGGCTGCTCAAAGCCCCAGATGGACACGGGATGGTACTGGGGCTTCGTCACGTCGTGGTCAGGATCCTTCACCGCCACTTCCGTGTCCACCTCCACCTCGGATTTGCCGAAGCCGGGATCATCGGAGTCAAACATCTGGAGGATCACCCGGTTGCCCGGCTCCAGTGTGGCGTTCTCGCAGTAGATGTTGGGTAAGCAGGATCGGTCGATGAATGTAGATCGGACGGAACGGATGGCGCTGTCTTGGACGATCAGTTTGCCGCCCTGGTTCGACTGCCACATGACACCGAAGCGCCCGCCGATGATTTCCGATCCGCCGATGAATTCGCCGCCTGCCAGTTCGTTTGCCACCTTATAGGCCACGTCCGGGGCATACATTCTGGTGTGGTCAAAGATGTTGGTGCAGTCTCCGATGGAGTAGGAGCCGTAACCGTGACGGCCATTGAGTTCCACGTCGCAGTCCTTTGCATAGATCCGGGTTTTGACGGGGCCCCATTCCTGCTTGGAGGAGATGCCATCGGTGGACAGAACGCCCCAGCTGTCGGACTTTACCGTGCAGTTTTCCAGATAAAGACTGGAGTCATTCTGCACGTTGACAGCCCGGGTGGTGCCCCAGCCGCCGGACACGTAGGTCATGCAGGCCTTACCGGGGCGGATCTTGTGGACCGCCTGGATCTGCTCCGGTGTACCGCCCGCACAGATCAGCGTGGAGTTTTTGATCGTCATTTTTGCGGTACCGCCGGTGACAATGGCGTCGTTGCGGATGCCCTGGTTGGAGATGGTCACATTCTCCAGCACGGTCTCGCTGTCACCCCCGGCCAGGATCCCCGCGCCCAGTCCCTTGCCGTCGTCAGTGGAATGGCCGCAGTTTTTGATGGTAAGATCCCTGATCTCGTATTTTCCCCCAGAGACGATCATGCTGTTAAAGCACTCGCCGGTGGAGGCGATTGTTCCGCCGGAAACGGTACTGCCCCCGACCGTCCCGCCCGCATAGGCAGCGGAGACGGAATTCTCAGAGGGGCCGTCCTTCCCCAGCAGCAGGGCCGCGCGATAGGGCTCCGGAGGATCCCCGGGCCGGGCATGCATTCCCTCGATGGGCGCGTCGATAAAATCCGTAACGACCAGCCGGATATCGCCGGTGTATTCGCCGGGGGCCGGGTCGATCTCCACACCGCCCACGACCACGGTCAGCAGCTTTCCTTCCGGGGCGGAAAGTCTGCCGTTTGGCCCGACGATCAGTTCTTCAAGTGATATGCTCTCATTCACGAGGCAGATGTCATTTATTTGCATGGAAAGGTCTCCTTTCGTGGTGATACCCTTATTTTAGCAAGAACCGTGCCGGTTTGAACGAAAAATAGATTTCAGTTGCATTTTGGCAGAAAAATTGCTATAGAAGAATACAGAAATATCAGGAGGTGCTTGTATGACTGTACTGCTTAAAAACGCTGTCCTGCTGGACTCCGTCCGAAACAACGAAACCGCCGACGTGCTGGTAACGGACAGCACCATCACGGCCATCGGCCGCGATCTGGGACCTGCCGACCGGGAATTTGACCTGTCAGGCTGTACGCTGCTGCCCACTTTCATCGATGCCCACGTCCATGTGGCGGTGGACGACAATGCGTTCCGGGAGGACGCCATCCGGGCCTGGGCCTACAACGGTGTCTCCACAGTCCGGGAGTTGGGCATGCTGTCTCAGCTCAGCCAGGCCGATTATGCCAAATGGATCGAGACCGTTAACAGCCAGCCGGAGACCGCGACGGTTGTGGCCGTGGGCAACTACATCGACGTGGCCGGAGGCTACGGCGCGGGACCCAATCCGAATCATCCGGTAGGGACGCTGATCACAACGGCGGAGGAGGCCGCCGAAGAGGTAAGTCTGCACCACAAGCTGGGTTATCCCGGTATCAAGATCGGCATTCACGATGGCCGCATGGACTTAACGCCCCACCTGAGTCCGGAGATGGCAAAGGCCATCTGCGACCGGGCCAGGGAGGACGGCATGTGGGTAGCTGCGCATATCGGCATCTGCCGGGGCGCGCAGTTCATGCAGGACGCCGGGGTCCCTGACCTGGCCCACACGCCCAGCGATCCCATGCCGGACGAAATGATCCGGTTTATGGCGGAAAACGGTGTGGTCATGGACACCACCGTAGGCGACCCGGACAAGGCCATGGAGCCCCCTCCCGGCATGCTGATGCCCGGAGGCCCGGGTGGTCCAGGCGGCCCCGGCGGAGACGCGCCCATGGGTCCCCCGCCCGGTATGGTCATGCCCTCCCCCGAGGAAAAGCGAAAACAGTGGAAGACCATGGTGGAAAACCTGGGCCGCTACCACAGGGCGGGCGGCCGGGTCGTCATCGGCACCGACCTGATCCACAGCCGCGATTTCATGAAAGACGCGGTGATTCCTGTTCCGGAGCTGCGGGCGCTGACCGGAGCCGGCTTTACGCTGCAGGAGACCATTGCCGCCGGCACAATCACCGCGGCGGAGGTGGTGAGGGCAAGCACCAAAGCGGGAAGGAGGAGGAATAATTTTTTCATGGTAGTATAGTGTATTTTGGTTAATTGCGTGAAAACGTGGTGCAAAGGTAGGAAAAACGCGCGTAATATAGGGAATGCGCGCGGGTGCTGTAGAACATGTTTGGGGGACGCATGGGGTGATGGGGAGGGTGGATGTGGGTGATAGTAAGTAAGTTGCAATTGGCGTAAAGAGGGTGCATAATTTATTTCGTAAGGTTTCGAAATCTTAGTAGGAGAGAACATCCGTAGTATCCGCATAATCCGTACTCAAGAAATATAATGCGGAAGATGGGAGACGATAGGCGAATCACGCGTCAATCACGCGTCAATCACGCGACAATCACGCGAGAAAGCTTCCCGATTGCACGGGTAGTGGGGCGGGGTGCGTCTGGCGACCCGTTCGCGGGCGCGGTCTGTGACCGAGACAGAGAAATCGCGGGCGAGCCAGGTGGGGTGGGATTAGGCGGAAGGAATATCCGTGTCTGACGACCCGTTCGCGGGCGAGCCGCCCGCGTCCCAGGTGAATCCGAATTGGGCGGAAGGAATATGCGTAGTATCTGCGGTATCCGTACTCAGAAAGTAGATTATAGAAAATCCAAAATCAAAGTACGGCTTTTCGAAAGATTGCGAAACGATAAACGAAAGGTGCAGGTGGTTTATTTTCAGTTGGTTGGTGCGAAAGGGCGGGAGTCGTGCTCAAAAACATAGCGGGCGCATGCGGAAAAAGGGGGAGGCTGTTGTAATTTTGCAGTGCCAATCCGACGAGGAGGCCCCGTCTCGGAGCAGGTCAGAGGACGACCGAACAAAGACTAAGTTTGCAGTGCCAATCCGACGAGGAGGCCCCGTCCGGGAGTGGGGCGGAGGACGACCGAACAAATACTAAATACCAACGATATGAGCACAAGTTTTACGTTTAATGAGATTCATCAGCAGCCGGCGATGTGGCGTAAGGAGTTCCGCACCATGTTGGCGGCGAAGGCCGAGATAAGTGCCTTCATGCATAAGTACCTGACTCCGGAGACGGATGTGGTGCTGACGGGTGCCGGCACGTCGGCGTTCATCGGCGATGCCATTTGCCCGATTATGCGCGGCATGTGGCACGCGAATGTGCGGGCCGTGCCCACGACCGGTATCATCACCCACTCCCGTTATGTCCTGGACCCGGAGCGCCCGTTGCTGCTGATTAGTTTCGCGCGTTCAGGCAACAGTCCGGAGAGCCTGGGAGCCGTGAACTTGGCGAACAAACAGTGCAGCCGCATTGCTCATATATATATCACGTGTAATAAGGAAGGGAAGCTTGCGAAGCAAGCAGTCGAAAGTCAAAAGTCAAAAGTCGAAAGCAATATCCTCCTGCTGCTCTTGCCGGAGGAGACGGACGACAAGTCGTTGGCGATGACGAGCAGTTTCTCGACGATGTTGCTGACCTGTCTGATGCTGGGTCGGATAGACACGCTCGAGCAGGACGAGCCGATGGTGGAGAAAGCAGCCCGGAACGCGGAGGCGGTGATGGCGGACTACGAGACCCGGTTGCAGGAGATAGCCTCGCGTCCCTTCGAGCGCGGTGTGTTCCTCGGCAGCGGTGCACTGAAGGGCATCGCCGAGGAGTGCCACCTCAAGCTGCAGGAGCTGACGGACGGCGCCGTGGTGTGCAAGTTCGACTCCTTCCTCGGCTTCCGTCACGGGCCGAAAGCCGTGGTGAACGACCATTCCATCGTGGTCTATCTGATGACCGGCGAGGAGGAGGTGAACCGCTACGAGCGCGACCTGGTGCGTCAGGTGGATAGTAACAACCGCCCTGTGGCTCAGGTGATTGTGATAGCGGGCGAGGCGCCGGATATGGGCGAAGTGAAGGCGGACCTGGTGGTGCGGATGCCGTACGGCAAGACGGAGAACGAGTTCTACGGCATCGTCTCCTACGTGCTGGTCGGTCAGTTGCTCGGCTACTACGCATCGCTGGCGCACGGCCTGAACCCCGACGCACCCAGCGTGAGCGGCAATATCCACCGCGTGGTCGAGGGGGTCACCATCTACGAGTAATTTACCATTTGGTCATGTACCATTTTATGTACCATTTGGTCATGTACCATTTATTTGTTCATTTGGCTATGTAGCCATTGAACGCACGGTAAATGACAAGATGACCCAATGGCAAGATAAATGAATAAATTGTAAATAAACAAATTGTAAATAGTATTATGGCAAAGACAGAGAATATCCTCCGTGTGATGGAGGAGCGCAAGAAAGCGACAGGCGTACCGATGACGTTGTTTGCAGCATGTCCGAACTCGCTATCGGTCATCAAGGCCTCGTTCCGTGCGGCGAAGCGCAACAACTCGCCCATTTATTTCGCCACGACGCTTAACCAGGTGGACTGCGACGGCGGTTACACTGGCATGACGCAGGCGGAGTTCACGAAGATACTGGCCCGCGAGGCGGCGGCTGTTCATTACACCGGTCCGTATGTGGTGGCTATCGACCACGGTGGTCCGTGGCTCAAGGACAAGCAGTCCATCGAGCGTTGGGACACCGAGCGCGCCATGCAGGGCGTCAAGGAGAGCTACGAGGCTGCCATCTTGGCAGGCTATGACCTGATACACGTGGACCCGACGGTGGATATTTTCCTGCCAAAAGGGCAGATTATAGACATCCATGTGGTGGTCAAACGCACCGTTGAACTCATCAAGCATGCCGAGGATTTCCGCAAGGCGCATGGTCTGGCGCCTATCTCGTATGAGGTTGGCACAGAGGAGGTTCACGGCGGTCTGGCTGACGAGAAGACGTTCGACACCTTCCTCGAAGGCCTGAAAGCCGGTCTGCACGAGGTCGGTCTGGACGATATATGGCCGTGCTTCATTGTGGGCAAGGTCGGAACGGACCTGCATACGACCTTCTTCGATGCCGATGTGGCACGGAAATTGACGGCGAAGGTTAGACCGTACGGCAGTTATATCAAGGGTCACTACAGCGATGATGTGGACAACCCGGAGGACTATCCGAAGGCAGGCATGGGCGCTGCGAACGTGGGCCCGGAGTTCACGATGAACGAGTACGAGGCCTTGGCCGAGTTGGAGGAGGAAGAGAAGCGCTTGTATGCCGAGGGCAAGGTCGCTCAGCTGAGCCATATGACCGAGGTGCTGTGGCAATGCGTGTATGAGTCGGGCCGCTGGAAGAAGTGGCTGCACGGCGACGAGGTCGGCCGTGACCTCCGTGACTGCACGCCTGAGCGGCAGTTATGGCTGGTGATGACGGGCTGCCGATATATATGGCAACGCCCCGAGGCGCTGGTAGCCCGGCAGATGCTGTACGACAACCTGGAGCGGCTGGGAATCCATGCCGAGGAGGTGGTGCTGATGCGTATCGAACGCAACATGGACAAGTACTACCATGCGTTCAATATAGTGAACCTGAATGACTACCTGAAATAGTCGGTGCTTAGAGCACACTCTATATTAGTAAAAGTCGAAAGCATTATGAAGACGAAGTTGTATCTCTTTGCATTGATGGCGTTGGTGCTGGGTGCATGCGGGTGCGACCCGCAGCCTCAGGAGGAGCCGCAGCCACAGCCCCAGGACGAACAACCGGCAGTGATGGATAATCCGGATATGAGTCTGGTCTCGCAGTCGGTGCCGGTGACGGATGATTGGGTGTGGAACGGCAAACCTCAGATTACTATTCGGATTGTGAACGGCAACCCGGGTGCGGTACGGTTAGGGGCAAAGGCCGTTATCACGACCGACAAGAAGGCGGAGGTGATGACACTGACCGACAGCGTGATAGTTGGCGCTGATAGTGAGAAGGATTTTGTGCTGACGAGCACGGAGGACCTGGAGCCGGGAATCTATCATGCAGTATGCTTCGTGAATGAGCAGCAGGCTCGTGCGTTCAATTTTGCGATAGACCCGTTTGCCATCACCTCGGAGGATGACAAACCGGCAGATTTCGACCAGTTCTGGCAGGCGGCGAAGGACCAGTTGGCGTCGATAGATATGGATGCGACTCTGACGGAGATTCCCGAGCGGAGCAATGCGAACTGCAAGGTGTATCTGGTGGAGATGAACTCCGTGCCGGACGGCCTGACGGGTGAGCCGGTGGTCATTCGCGGCTATTACTGCGAGCCGCAGGACGGTCGGAAACATCCGGTAATCATGCACTACTACGGCTATGACACGCAGGGCTATACGGGTAGGGTGGATTGTCCGTGGGGAAGTGACAAGGCGGAGTTCTATTTGTCGCACCGCGGTCAGTACCTGAACAACCGGCCGGCCGGCACTAACTTGGGTGTAGCGGAAGAGACAACGAATATCTACGGTGACTGGTTCCGGTATAACTTGGGCGAGAAGGACTCCTACTATTACAGGGGGGCGTACATGGACGTGGTGCAGTCGATTCGTTTTATGGCAACGCGTGCGACGAGCGATATGACCCGTTTGTTTGCCGAGGGCTCGAGTCAGGGCGGTGCGCTGACCTATGTGGCTGCGGCCTTGAGCGACTATCCCTTCAGCGCTATTGCCGCGAACGTTGCCTTCATGGGGGACTTCGCCGATGCGAAAGATATAGAGAGCCTCGCCTATTGGGAGATAAATGACCACTACTGGGTGGACGGTGTGGCTATTGAGACGAGCATACGTTACCTGCCGTATTTCGACATCAAGCACATGACGCCGCGTATCTCGTGCGCCGTGTTAGGTTCGAGCGGTCTGGCGGATGATGTCTGCCCGGCGCGTCTGAACTTCGTGCCGTACAACAACCTGGCGACACCGGCGGATAAGAAGACGTATATCATTGAGCCGGAGATGGGACACAGCTATCCGGCGAACTGGTATTCGAAGATGAATGAGTTATTCAGCAAGTATTATTGATTTACCATTTACCATTTACCATTTACCATTTGGTCATGTACCATTTACCATTTACCATTTGGTCATTTACCATTTACCATTTAAGCAATTATGAAGCAGTTTGATATTATCGCCTTGGGCGAACTGAATGTTGATTTGATTCTGAATCAGATAGAGGGCGAGCCGGAGGTCGGCAAGGAGAAGTTCGCGGGTCAGATGACGCTGACGTTGGGCAGCTCGACGGCTATCTTTGCCGCCAATGCGGCGTCGCTGGGCGCCCGTGTGGCTTTCTGCGGCATGATAGGCAACGACAGCTTCGGCGACCTGGTGGAGAGCAGCCTGCGTCAGAGGGGCGTGGACACTCGTTTCCTGATTCGTCAGGACCGGTATGCCACAGGTGCCACTATCTGTATGAGTTACGACGAGGACCGCGCCAACCTGACCTATCAGGGCGCGATGGACTATATGTCACTCGATGATATCGACCCCGAGGTGTTCCGCATGGCCGGGCATATACATATCTCCTCTATCTTCATGCAGAGCGGTGTGCGCCGCGACTTGATGCAGATACTGGAGCTTTGCCGGGCGAACGGTGTGACCACTTCGCTGGACACGCAGTGGGACCCGAAGGAGCAGTGGGACTTGGATTACAAGGCCGTGCTGCCGCTGCTGACAGTCTTCATGCCCAACGAGACGGAGCTGCGTCTGCTGACCCGCTCCGAGACACTCGAGGAGGCGGTGGAGAAGATACGTCCCTATGTCAATGCCGCGGTCATCAAGTGCGGCAGCCGTGGCAGTCTGCTCATGCGTAAGGGGCTGCCGGACCGCATGCAGGCGGCCCTGCTCAACACCCACGTGGTGGACTGTATCGGCGCAGGCGACTCGTTCAACTCGGGCTTCATCACCCGTCTGGCGGCCGGCGATGCGCTGGATAAGTGCCAGGAGTACGGCAACATGACCGGGGCCGTGAACACGACCGCCGCCGGAGGCACCACCGCCTTCACCTCGCGCGAGGATGTAGAACGCATCGGACGCGAGCGCTTCGGATGGAAACAATAACCTTAAATATAATAGCCTATGAAACGATTTGTACTTATCATGACGACCTGCATGGCAGTGCTGTGCGCGTCAGCAAGCAACCGCTACGTCTCCCCGACAGGCAGTGACGGAGACGGCAAGTCATGGGCCAATGCCGTGCATACCATAGCCCAAGCGATATGGAATGTCGGCGTCGGTGACACGATGTTTATCGCCGAGGGAGTGTATAACGAAGCTATCTCGGCGCAGAGTGGCGCTACCTACATGGGCGGCTATAACGCCGAGACAGGTGAGCGTGACCCGGAGCTGTATGAGTCTGTGCTGGACGGTACCGGCCTGACCTCATGGCTTCTGGTCAAATATGATTCGGACCCTGCCTCACCGATTGTGATTGACGGACTGGTCTTCCAAAACGCCAACCATAGCGAATGGGGTGGTGCGGCTATGTTCATGCGCGGTAACATGACGGTCAGCAACTGTGTCTTCCGCAACTGCGTGAGCGGTTCGAAAGCCGGCGGTATCTATATCGACCCGGGAGAGAATGCCGTGACGCCCGTGGTGCGCGGCTGTCTCTTCGAGAACTGCTCCTGCACGACCGCTGAGCAAGCCGGCGCTATCTTCAGCGAGGGAGTCGCCCTGATAGAGAACTGTATCATCCGCGGCTGCCAAGGCGGCGTGATGATTCGCAACAATGCCGGCGGTGTGGTGCAGAACTGTCTGATACACAACAACCACTCCGACTACAACGGCTGCATCTACGGTGCAGGCAGTTTCTTCAATAACACCATTTGTAACAACACGGGTACGCGTTTTGCGGGCAGCCGCACCACCGGCCGTGTGACTAACACCGTCTTCTGGGGCAATACGACCTCCTACCAGTATGTCAACTATGTGGACGCCAGCAGCGGGGCTACCGCTAACATCGGCGATGCCGGCACCGGCATCACGCTCGGTCTGTCTGCGGACAACAACGATGCGGCCGGCCCTAACTTCGTTAACCCGACCAACTTTACCGGCCTGCCGACCAACGATCTGGAGCGCGAGGCGATGCGTAATGCCGACTTCTCCCTGACGGCTTATTCGACTCCCCTGATTGACCAAGCCGATGCCGCCAGCGCTCCTGTCAAGGACCTCCGTGGTATGGCTCGTCCCAAGGGCAGCGGATATGATATAGGTGCCTACGAGTACGACCCGAACGCCGTCGTGGTGGCCGTGACGGGCGTGAACATTGTGCAAGACACTATCCGTATCATCGTCGGTGAGTCGGGGTCGCTCATCGCACAGGTAGAGCCGGTCAATGCGACGAACAACCGCGTGACATGGGCTATCGATGACGAGAGCATCGCTACTATCAAGAACGGTAAGGTGACCGGCCTGCGCGTGGATACCACTATCGCCCGTGTCACCACTCAGGACGGCGGATTCACCGACTTTGCCGTCGTGGTCATCAAGCCCGTCCCGCCGAAGTTCTACCCGCAGGAGGTGCTGGATGCTGATGCTGCCTACCGCATCGAGGACTACACCATACCCTCCTTCATCCCCTTCCTCGTGGCCAAAGAGGAGGCGCGTATCGACAGCCTGGAGACCAAGGATAATCCCGACATCGCACTCATCGGCGGCAAACTGGCAGCCATGAATGCGGCGATTGCGCAGCTCCGCCCCAAGGAGGACCCGTACAACCAGATAGCCACCGTCAACGGCGACCCCGCTACGCACATGGGCTTCTGCTGGTTCACCAATGGCGGTATCACGGACGGCGTGGTCCAGCTCCTGCCGATGGCCGCCGCCACCGCGGAGGATTTCGCATCCGGCAACGGTGTCATCACCGTCACTGCCTCCACCACTCCGGCGCAACTCCACTACACGCCCATCCAGGCCAGCGAGAGTCCCAAGTATGACATCTGCACCGCTGCCGGACTGCCGCGTAACACCAAGTTCGACTATGTCAGCCACAAGGCCCAGGCTACCACTCTCGCCCCGGGCACCGTCTATAGCTGGCGCGTCGGCTTCGACGGACACTGGAGCGACATCGCACAGTTCGTCACCAAGGACGAGAACCAGGGCGACTTCTCCTTCGTCTATATGTCCGACAGCCATATTCAGGACGCCGAGTATATAGCCGAGGCGCGCCGATGTGCCGCCGCCGTCGCGCAGAATGAGACGGATGCCAAGTTCTGCGTCTTCCCCGGCGACTTCGTCGATACCGGCGGACCGACCAACTCCGAGTGGCAATGGGAGCAGTGGTTCGAAGGCTCCATGCGACCGATGCTCGACCGGATGACCATCGTCCCCACTGACGGCAACCATGACGACAGCCCCAGCCTCAACTACGACTACCACTTCAACACCGACTGGGGATTCGCCAATGCCGCCGAGACCAAGCCGCAGTTCCACGGCATCACCTACAGCTTCGTCTATGGAGATGTCCTCTTCCTCGTCTTCTCCATGCAGGACTGGTGGCGCGCCGAAGGCACATCCGAGGCGGGAATGACATCGCCCTACTTCACACATGACGTACGCAACTGGTTCCTCGACCAGATAGCACAACACCCCGACACCAAGTACCGCGTCACCCTCTCGCACAAGAATGTCTTCTCCGGTGCCGGACACCATACCGACGACGAGTGCTCCCTCATACGCGCCATGATGATTCCTATCTTCAAGGAGTGCGGTATCGACCTCGCCATCCAGGGACATGACCACTGCTACGAGGTCATCGGCCCCGTCAATCCCGACACGCGTACGGTGGTCAATGGGGCTGTCAGCGACGTGCAGACTGTCTCCGTCAATACCAACACCAACATGACCGGCAAAGAGGGCGGCACCTTCGTCACCGACGACGGTACACTCTACTTCATCGGTGCCACCTGCGGACGCAAACGCTACTACCCCTATACACGTGAGAAGATGGAGGCGGAATATACCACCGACCCGGCGCTGCTCTTTGATTATAAGCACCATAACGTGGAGAACCTCTTCGACCTCTTCACCTCGCGCTTCGGACAGCCCGGCAGTCCCTCCTACTCGCGATTCAACGTCACAAGCGACTATATCGAGATTGTGACCTACAAACTCGACGCTAATGGCAACAAGGAGGTCTTCAACACCATCCGCGTGCGCAACAACCGCCCGAGCCATGTCGCCGGAGCCGTGTCCGACACCCGGGCCGATGCGCAGCACTATAGCGAGAAGTTCATACGCGACGGACAGATGTTTATCCGACTGGATAACCATACCTACACCGTGCTCGGTACACGCGTGCATTGATACATACCGAAGGCGGAGAGCCCCCCGGCTCTCCGCCTCATCCCTCCCTCCGCCGCCCGCGTCCCAGATGAGCCCACAGAGCTAATACGGCTTTCGACTTTCGACTGAAAAAAGACTTTTGACTTTTGATTTCGACTAAACAAACAATAACCCACTAAATCCACACCACAATGAAAAAACTATTCTCTATCTTCGCTGCAATGCTGGTCGCTCTTCTGGCCAATGCAGCGGTCATCCAAATCAACAACTCCACCGCTGACGCGTTGCGCAAGGCTCTCAACTCCGCTGTCGATGGCGACATCATTGAGATGGCTGCCGGTACCTACGTCGAGTCCAATAGTAACTACATCGCCTTCACCGGCGTGAATGTCACCGTTCGCGCCGCAGAGGGGGCAGAGGTTATTCTTCAACCCAAAGTTATGATTCGACTAAAAGAAGGTGCAACTGCCCATTTTATTGGTATCAAATTCGATTGTAGTGCACTCAGAGAACTCAGTAGTTCGTACGAGAATGTTATCGTCCCTGCGGATGATACAGAGGGAAAGACCGTGATTCTCGAAGGCTGCGAGTTCTATAACTGGAATGAGAATGCTGCCATCATCCGTAGTACAGCCTCCCGGAGATTAAGCGCTGTAACGGTTAGT
>JAFUUE010000033.1 GCA_017483945.1 Paludibacteraceae bacterium
CGCGCGATATGCGATTTGGAACTGCTGAAGTCCGGTAAGTCCATGGTGGCATGCACTCTACTGGCTTGTGCCGTTCCTGCCCTGGCAGATGCTGAACTGTCTCCTGATGAGACAGGACCCGGGCTGCTCACCTTGACAGAAGTGGAGGTGACGGCGTCAGCCCAACTTTCTTCGACCGCCCGACCGGTCACAGTTATCTCCCGTTCTCAACTCTCGTCGCTGAGTATCAGCAGCGTAGCCGAGGTACTCAAGCAGTTACCCGGAGTAGATGTCCGTCAGCGTGGCGCTACGGGCGTCCAGTCGGACATCAGCCTGCGTGGCTGCACCGCCGACCAGACGATAGTGATGCTCAACGGCATCAATATCACGGATGCGCAGACGGGGCATTACTCGATGGATATACCCCTGACGGGGGAGGATATCGAGCGCATTGAGGTCTATGCTTCTACGGCGACGGGCCTGGGAGCCTATGCGGGCGTGGTCAATATCGTTACGCGTCGTGCCGCGTCCGAGCGCACGGCCGTGGATGTGTCGCTCCGCGGCGGTGAATACGGTCTGTTTGCGCCCTCCGTCGGCATCCGCCACCAAAGCGGCGAGCTGCGTAGTGAGACGAGCGCGGGTTACAACCAATCCACCGGCTTCATTGACAACACGGACTACTACATGGCCTCGGCGTACAGCCACCTGACATGGCGCGGCTGGGAGGCGCAGGCGGGCGTGCAGTTCAAGAACGCCGGTGCCAATGCGTTCTATGCGCTGGCTTACCCTAATCAGTTCGACGCTACGCGTACGGCGTTTGCGTCCGTGGCGACACGGCAGCAGTTGTCGGAGCATTGGCTGATAGAGGGCGACCTGAGCTACCGCGCTCACTTCGACCGCTTTGAGCTGTTCCGTGAGGGGACGGAGGCGGCCTCGTGGTACACGGGGCATAACCGCCATTGGACACACACGGGCAATGCGGATGTACGTGCTTCGTATCGGACGCATTGGGGAACGACGACCGCCGGTGTCACGGTGCATGACACGTATATCACCAGCAACACGCTGGGCGAGCATAACCGCCTGACGCTTAACTACTATGCGCAGCAGATGCTGCATTATGGCAAGGTGCGTGCCAGTCTGCTGGTCGGAGGCACGTACAACAGCGCTTTCGGCTCGGACTGGGCGGTGTCTTTTGATGTGAACTATCAGCCGGCAGCGGGTTGGCTGCTCTATATGAATGCCGGACGTGCGCTGCGTCTGCCTACTTTCACCGACCTGTATTACCACTCGGCCACGCAGTTGGCTAATCCGGCCTTGCGTCCGGAGCATGCGGTGAAGGCCGAGATAGGCGGCAGTTACGGGCGTGGTCCGTGGCAAGGTACCTTGTCGGTGTTCTACCGCTATGGGACGGACGTCATCGACTGGGTGAAGCTGCCGGAAGAAACCCAGTGGCAGTCGCTCAACATGACGGACCTGCATGCCGCAGGCGGGCAGTTGAGCTTCGGTTATACGCCTCAGGAGGCCTTAGGCGGTTTCCTGCGGAGCGTGCGTGTGTCGTATGCGTACACGTATATGGACAAGGAGAGCGGAGCGTACCTGAGCAAGTATGCGCTGGACTATCTGCGTCATCACGCCGTGCTGACGATAGACCATACTATATGGCGCGGTCTGGGTGCGTGCTGGCAGTTGTCCGTCCGCGACCGTAACGGCTCGTTCCAGAACCGAGAGGGCGACGTGGAGGCATACCGTGCAGTGCTGCTGCTGGACGGGAAAGTCTATTACGACTACGCGTGGAACGCGCATCAGTCGCTGCGGCTGGCCCTGGAGTGCACCAACATGACCAACCAGTCGTACTACGATATCGGCGGCATTCTCCAGCCGAGTCACTGGGTGAAAGGCAGTATAACCGTCCGATTATAAGGCGATTGCTTGCGGAATCACCTACTAATCACTAAAGAATCACTAAAGAATCACCTAAGATTGCTCCCCGTTTGGACGGTGTAATCCGGTGATTCTTAGTGTTTTTGTGAGGGTTAGACCAGTTGACGAATGAGGTTCTCTTCGTCGCCCTCGAGCAGGGCGATGGGGGGAATCTCTATCATGGTGTAGGCACCCGGGCGTAGGCGCTGCGTGGCGCGTGCGCAGGCGGTGAGGATCTGTCCGGTGAGGGCAGGGTTGTTGATAGCCATGTTGAACTCAAAGCGCTGGTTGTGTGTCGTTCCGCTCACGCCGTTGCGTACGAGGTTGACCCCGTGTGCGACATTGTTGAGTGCGGCGACGGAGGGCACGGGAATGACATGCGTCTCGTCGTGGGCAAAGTAGTCGTCGGCGAGGAGAGCCCGCTCAACGGTGTGGAAGTCGGCGCCTGGTTCGAGTTCGACATAGACCATGCGGCGGTGTATGCCGGTGCCGAGCGGAATGGTCATGCTGAGTGCGTCGTGTACGCCGGGGATGGCTTTGGCCGCGACGGTGTGTCCCATGGAGCGTCCGGGGCCGAAGTTGGTGTAGGTGATGCCCTGCGGCGCGGCGGCTTGAAGCAGTGCGCGCACCATGGAGTCGGAGCCCGGGTCCCATCCGGCGGAGATGACGGACACGGCGTTATGCTCTTGTGCGAGGGGCATGAGCTGTTGGCGCAGGGGCCATACTTGATTGTGGATGTCGAAGCTGTCCACGGTGGATATGCCGTGACGGAGGAAGAACTCGGCGTAGCGGGGTACCTCGCGCGTGGGTGTGCAGAGGACAGCCACATCAACGGCATTTACCATTTGTTCATTTACCATTTGTTCATTTATGTCTCCATGGTGGTAAATGCCGGCGAGCTTCATGTCGTCGGCGGCGAGAACCGCCTGTTCTACGGCGCGGCCGATATTGCCGTAGCCGATGATTGCGATAGAAATCATGTGGGTGTGTATTGTTTAAGTGGGTTATTATTCTACAGTTACGGATTTGGCGAGGTTGCGGGGCTGGTCCACGTCGCACCCTTTGACCACGGCGATATGGTAGGCCAGCAGTTGGAGCGGTATGACGGTGAGCAGTGGTGTGAGGCACTCCTCGGTCTCGGGGACGGTGATGGTGTAGTCGGCCATGCTGCTGACGCGTGTGTCCGACTCGGAGACGACGGCGATGACGCGCCCCTTGCGGGCCTTGACCTCTTGGATATTGCTGACGACCTTGTCATAGGTGCCGCACCGGGGTGCGATGACGACGACGGGCATCTCCTGGGAGATGAGGGCGATGGGGCCGTGTTTCATCTCGGCGGCAGGGTATCCCTCGGCGTGGATATAGCTAATCTCCTTGAGTTTGAGCGCGCCTTCGAGTGCGACGGGGTAGTTGTAGCCGCGCCCGAGGTAGATGAAGTTCTGGGCGTAGGTGAATGTCTTGGCGAACTCGCTGATAGCGTGGTCCTGTTCGAGGACACGTCCGATTTTCTCGGGTATGCGGTTGAGTTCCGCGATGATGCGCAGGTAGGCCTCGTCGGTCATGGTTCCTTTGGCGTGTCCGATGCATAGCGCGAGCATGGTCAGCGCGGTGACCTGGGCGGTGAAGGCCTTGGTGGATGCGACGCCTATCTCGGGTCCGACATGGGTGTAGCATCCGCTGTCCGAGACACGTGGTATAGAGGCTCCGACGACGTTGCATATGGAGAAGATGAATGCGCCCTGCTGTTTGGCTAACTGTATGGCAGCCAGTGTGTCCGCCGTCTCGCCGGACTGGGAGATTGCGATGACGACGTCGTCCTTGTGGATGACGGGTTTGCGGTAGCGGAACTCGGAGCTGTACTCGACTTCGACGGGTATTCGTGCGAACTCCTCGATAGCGTACATGGCGATGAGTCCGGCGTGCCAGGAGGTGCCGCATGCGCATATGATGATACGGCTGGCGCTGAGGAAGCGCTCGCGGTTGTCGATGAAGCCGGAGAGGGCGATGTGGCTCAGTTCGACATTGACACGTCCGCGCATGGAGTCGGTCAGTGTGCGCGGCTGCTCGTATATCTCCTTGAGCATGAAATGGGGGTAGCCGCACTTCTCCAGTTGGGAGAGGGTGAGCTCGAGTCGCTTGATTTCCGGCGTCTTATGGACATTGCCGATGGTGGTTATGTCCAGTTCATGGTCCCGCTCCAGCAGGACCACTTCCTCGTCGCCGATATAGACGACGCGGTCGGTGTATTCGACGATGGGCGTTGCGTCGGAAGCCAGGAAATACTCGCCTTCTCCGATGCCGACGACGAGGGGGCTGCCCTTGCGTGCGGCCACGATGATGTCAGGGTTGGACTTGTCGAGTACGGCGATGGCATAGGCTCCGACGACCTGGTTGAGCGCTAACTGCACGGCCTGTCGCAGGTCCACCTGTGCGCTGCGTTTCGTGTATTCGATGAGTTGGACGAGGACTTCGGTGTCGGTGTCAGAGCGGAAGGTGTAGCCGTGCTGCGAGAGTCCCTGCTTGAGGACGCTGTAGTTCTCGATGATGCCGTTGTGTATGATGGCCAGCTCCTCCGACTCGGAGTAGTGCGGGTGGGCGTTCACCTGGTTGGGCTCGCCGTGTGTGGCCCACCGTGTGTGGGCGATGCCGACATAGCCGGTGGTGTCCTTGTCGGCAGCAAAAGCCTCCAGTTCAGCCACTTTGCCTTTGGCCTTGTAGATGTTGAGTTGTCCGGCGGGGTTGATGAGTGCCACTCCGGCACTATCGTATCCGCGATATTCCAATCGATGCAGTCCCTTGATGAGGACGGGGTAGGCATTACGATGCCCGATGTAACCAACTATTCCGCACATACAATCATTTACTATTTAGTCATTTACAATTTAATCATTTATTTTGCCATTTAGCTATTCTTTGAAGTGCTTCAAGACAATCTTCTCGCGGTGAGAAGGCGGAGAAGCGGACATAACCTTCGCCGCAGGGACCGAAGCCGGCACCGGGTGTGCAGACGATCCGGCAGCGGTGGAGCAGCCAGTCAAAGAACTCCCACGAACCCATACCGTCCGGCGTGCGGCACCAGATATACGGCGCATTGACGCCTCCGAACACCTGCAGACCTGCGTCCTGCAGTCCTTCGCGTATCAGCCGCGCCGTGCCCAGATAATAGTCTATGTCGGCTCTGACAGCCGCCTTGCCTTCCGGCGTATAAGTCGCCTCGGCGGCACGCTGCGCCACATAGGCGGTGCCGTTGTATTTGGTGCATTGCCGCCGCAGCCACATGGCGGTCAGCCCCGTCTCTCTCGGCACAACGGTATAGCCGCACCGCACGCCCGTGAAACCTGCGCTCTTACTGAAACTGCGCACCTCGACAGCCACCTCTTTGGCGCCCTCTATCTCGTAAATGGAATGAGGGATATCGGGCGAAGTGATATAGGCTTCGTAGGCGGCGTCGAAGATGATGATACTCCGGTGCTTGCGTGCGTAGTCCACCCACACTTGCAGCTGGTCGCGCGTGAGCGTCGTGCCCGTCGGGTTATTGGGAAAACAAAGATAGATGATGTCCGCCTGTTCAGTCGGCAGGTCGGGCACAAAGCCGTTCTCCGCATGAGACGGCAGAAACGTAACCGCGCGGCCTGCCATCGCCGTGGCGTCCACGTAAGCGGGATAAGAAGGGTCCAGCACCGCCACGCGGTTCGTACTGTCAAAGAGTTCGCTCAGGTTGCCCAAGTCGCTGCCGGCACCGTCGCTGATAAAGACCTCGCCGGGCGACAAGTCAATGCCCCGCGGACGGTAGTCATGGTCGATGATTGTTTGATGGAGCCACTCGTAGCCTTCTTCGGGACCGTAGCCGCGGAACGTGTCCGGGTGCGCCAGTTCGTCCACCGCGCGGTGCATGGCGTC